>CAYOYE010000026.1:0-7730 GCA_964408115.1 uncultured Azospirillaceae bacterium | reverse complement strand
ACCAACCTTTTGTTTGTCAGCACCAAAAATTTTGATTTGAACCGGAGAATCACAGGTTATTTTAATGTTTTCCGGAGTTTCAAACACTACATCATGTGAAAAACCTAAACTCATAACCAGATTTTTACCTTCAACGCGGGCTTTATAACCAACGCCAACCAGTTCAATATCTTTTGTAAAACCTTCGCTCACACCCTTAATCAAGGTATTAATACGAGCGCGGGTCGTTCCCCATAAAGATCTTGCCGTAATGCTTTGCGACAACGGAGAAACAACAACTTTACCATCTTCTAATTTGGCTGCAACATGACTATCGTCAAATGCAAAGCTGAGTTCGCCCAATTTACCTTTTGCGGTAACAACGTTGTTTTTGATGCTCAATTCTACGCCATCAGGAACAACAACAGGATATTTACCTACTCTAGACATACTGTTTTCTCCTTAGAATACTTGGCACAAAATTTCACCGCCAACGTTGGCCTTGCGTGCATCATTATCACTCATAACACCCATCGGGGTAGAAATAATGGAAATACCCAGACCATTGTACACTCTCGGCAAATCTTTCACGCTTGAATAAACGCGACGACCCGGAGTAGACACACGGTAAATTTCAGTTATAACGGCAGTACCTTCGTGGTACTTTAATTGAATACGAAGTTCATCAATACCAGGACGAACATTGCTTTTTTCATAACCGGCAATGTAGCCTTCTTTTTTCAAAACTTCTAACACATTTTCACGCAAGCGAGAAGCAGGTGATACAACATCACTCTTCTTAGCTCTTTGTGCGTTTTTAATGCGTGCGAGCATATCGCCCAAAGGATCACTCATAGACATGATATCTTTCTCCCCTTACCAGCTTGATTTTACCAAACCAGGAATTTCACCAAAGCTTGCCAAATCTCTCAATTCAACACGGCTCAAACCGAATTTCCTGTAATAACTACGCGAACGTCCCGTAATTTTGCAACGATTCCGTATGCGGCATCTTGCAGAATTTTTCGGGAATTTCTGCAAAGCAAATTGCGCCTGCATTCTTTCTTCCGGAGAAGCGTTTTTATCCATTGCAATTGCTTTTTGTTTTTGACGGCGATTAGCATACTTCTCTGCCATCTTCACTCTTTTCAAGTTTCTATAAACCGAACTTGTTTTTGACATAGTAAAATCTCCGCTTATTTCTTGTAAGGCAAATTAAATGAAGTCAGCAAAAATTTAGCTTCTTCATCTGTTTTGGCTGTTGTGCAAATAACAATATCCAATCCTCTTACTTCATCAACTTTTTCATAGTTGATTTCAGGGAAGATGATTTGTTCCTTAATACCGAAAGCGAAGTTACCTTTACCGTCAAAATTTTTACCGGTAATTCCATGGAAATCTCTGATTCGCGGCAATGCCATATTAATCAGTCTTTCCAAAAATTCATACATTCTGTCAGAACGTAAAGTAACTTTACAACCAATCGGCATACCTTCTCTCAATTTGAAGGTAGCGATAGACTTGCGAGCTTTGGTCATTACCGGCTGTTGACCGGCGATTAAAGCCAGTTCTTCCATAGCGGTCGTTACTTTTTTCTTATCGGTAACGGCATCGCCGATACCCATATTCAAAACAATTTTCGTCAGCTTCGGAATCTCATGTGGGTTCTTGTAACCGAATTTTTCCACAAGAGATTTCTTTATGACGTCTGTATATAAAGTTTCAAAATTTGTCATAAAATTTTCCCCTATTAATCGATTACTTCACCGGATTTGCGTGCAACGCGTACTTTTTTGCCATCAACGGTTTTATAACCGATTTTTGTAGCTTTGCCGTCTTTTACAAGAGCAACATTAGATACATGAATGGCAGCCTCTTTTGAAACAATACCGCCCGGATTCGTCTGCGAAGGTTTGGTATGGCGCTTAACCATATTGATTCCTTCTACGATAACCTTGCTTTCTTTTGGCATTGCTTGCTTAACTACGCCGGTTTTGCCTTTATCATCACCAGACAAAACAATAACAGTGTCGTTTTTCTTTATTTTCATCTTAGGCATACTATAACACCTCCGGTGCTAATGAAATGATTTTCATAAATTTCTTTGCGCGCAATTCTCTTGTAACAGGGCCAAAGATACGAGTACCGATCGGCTCACCGTCTTTATTAATCAGAACTGCGGCGTTGCTGTCAAAACGGATAACACTACCGTCTTTACGTCTGATGTCACTAGCCGTTCTAACGATTACGGCTTTGTAAACATCACCTTTTTTAACGTGCCCTTTCGGCATAGCGTCTTCAATAGCTACAACTATTACATCGCCTACCGAGGCAGTCATTCTCTTGGAACCACCAAGAACCTTTATGCACTGCACCCGGCGTGCTCCCGAATTATCAGCAACATCTAGGTTGGTTTGCATTTGTATCATTTTTTTATTCCTTCTTAACTAGGCATTATCTGAAATGACAGTCCAAGATTTATGTTTAGAGATAGGGCGGCATTCTTCAATGGACACTCTATCGCCAACCTTGTACTGATTATTTTCATCGTGAGCAGCAAACTTTTTACTTTTCTTCACGATTTTCTTATAAACCGGATGCATAACCTGACGTTCAACACTAACAACTACGGTTTTATCCTGTTTATCACTAACAACAACACCTTGAAGAATTCTCTTAGGCATATTCTTTCTCCTAACTATTCTTCTTGCGCTCGGTAATGAGCGTATTGATTTTAGCTACTTCACGGCGAACTTTTTTAATGTTCGCAACGTTCGGCAACTGGCCGGTAGATTGCTGAATACGCAAATTAAGTTGTTCTTTTTTATCTTCAACCAATTTTGCTTCCAATTCATCAATCGTCATAGCGCGTAAATCTTTAGTTTTAACCATTATGCTTCTCCTTCTACGGCATCAGAATTTAAGCGTTTTACAAATTTGCTCTTAACCGGCAATTTTGCTGCACCAAGTTCAAAAGCTCTGCGGGCAACGTCTTCCGGTACACCGCCGATTTCAAACATAATACGACCAGGCTTAACTCTTGCTACCCAAAATTCAATAGCACCTTTACCTTTACCCATACGAACTTCGGCCGGTTTATCAGACACCGGAACGTCCGGGAAAATTCTAATCCATACTCTTCCGGCTCTTTTCATCTCACGAGTAATAGCACGACGGGCGGCCTCAATTTGGCGAGCCGTTACGCGCTCCGGAGTCAGAGCCTTCAATCCATACGAACCGAAACTTAATTCTGCTCCACCTTTAGCCAAGCCGTGAATACGACCTTTATGCTGCTTGTGGAACTTTAAACGTTTTGGACTTAACATCTTATTTTAACCTCATTATTACTTCTGTTCAGCCAACTTTTTGTCCTGTGCCATCGGATCATGGCTCATAATTTCGCCTTTATAGATCCAAACTTTAACGCCGCAGGCACCATAAGTGGTATGAGCCGTTGAGGTTGCATAATCAATGTCGGCGCGCAGTGTGTGCAAAGGAACGCGTCCTTCACGATAGTGTTCGGTACGGGCGATTTCCGCGCCACCCAAACGACCGCTGCAGCTAACCTTAATACCTTCTGCACCCAAACGAAGTGCCGATTGGATAACTCTTTTCATAGCTCTACGGAAAGCCACGCGGCGTTCCAATTGTTGAGCAACGTTATCAGCAACCAACTTCGCATCAAGCTCTGGTTTTCTTACTTCTACGATATTTAATTGTACTTCGGAAGTAGTCAGTTTTTGAATATCTTTACGCAGATTTTCAATATCCTGTCCCTTTTTACCGATTACAACACCCGGTCTTGCCGAATGAATGGTAACTCTGGCTTTTTTAGCCGGACGTTCAATAACGATACGGCTGATACCTGCCTGAGCTAATTTTTCATTCAGAAACTTTTTAATTTTCAGATCTTCGTGGAGATAGTCGGTAAACTCATTATCAGCATACCAACGAGAGTCCCATGTGCGGTTTACACCTAAACGAAGACTGATAGGATTTACTTTCTGTCCCATTTGTTTACTCCCCACGCTCTGAAACAACGATAGTCATGCTTGAGAAAGGTTTCAGGATTCTGGCACCTCTACCACGACCACGCGCGCTCATACGTTTCATTACAATACCTTTACCGACATAGGCTTCGCTTACAACGAGCTTGTCAATATTCAAATTATGATTATTTTCAGCATTGGAAATTGCCGATTGCAACAATCCCAACGCAACTTTTGCGATTCTCTTCTTTGAAAAGCTTAATTCGGCTACAGCCTTTTCTGCACCTAAACCGCGGATTGTTTGAGCAACCAGGTTCAATTTACGCGGACTGGTACGAATAGAGCGACAAACAGCCATTGCTTTTTTTGCATTATTCTGTGCCATAATTAACCTCTCTTCGCTGTATTATCGGATTTGGTATGGCCATAGAATGTACGGGTAGGAGCAAATTCACCGAATTTGTGTCCAACCATATCTTCGGTTACCAAAACCGGAATAAATTTGTGACCGTTATGTACACCGAATGTCAATCCGACAAATTGCGGTAACATAGTTGAACGGCGTGACCAAATCTTAATCACTTCATTACGGCTAGAATTTCTAGCTGCGTCAGCCTTTTTCAGAAGATAGCCATCAACAAAAGGTCCTTTCCATACGGAACGTGTCATTAGCATTTCTCCTTATTAATTTTTGTTTTCATGACGAGATCTCATAATAAAGCGATCTGTCTTTTTGTTAGAACGAGTTTTAGCGCCTTTAGTAGGTTTACCCCAAGGAGTAACCGGATGACGACCACCCGATGTTCTACCTTCACCACCACCATGCGGGTGATCTACTGGGTTCATAGCCACACCACGCGAAACCGGACGTTTTCCGATCCAGCGCAGACGACCTGCCTTACTAAGAGAAACGTTTTGATTATCCGGATTGGAAACTGCACCAACAGTTGCCAAACATTCTTCACGAACGATTCTCAATTCGCCAGAGTTTAATTTCAACTGAACATAACCGGCATCTTTACCCACAACCTGAGCATAACAACCTGCCGAACGAACTAACTGTCCGCCCTTGCCTGCTCTCAACTCAACATTGTGAACAATCGTACCAACCGGCATATTTTTCAGAGGCATAGCGTTACCCGGCTTAATATCTGCCTTTTCGGCAGCAACGATTTTATCGCCGGATTTCAATCTTTGCGGAGCCAAAATATAAGCCTTTTCGCCGTCATTATAGCAAATTAATGCGATAAATGCCGTACGATTCGGATCATATTCAATTCTCTCAACCGTAGCTTCGCAATCAAATTTATTACGTTTGAAGTCAATAATACGATAGCTGCGTTTATGACCGCCACCGATTCTACGACTTGTAACGTGTCCGAAATTATCACGCCCACCGGTCTTATTCAGACCCTTCGTTAACGTCTTTTCAGGTTTGCCCTTGTACAATTCGCTTTTATCAACGAGTACGAGTTGGCGACGACCTGCAGAAGTGGGCTTATAGTTATTCAAAGCCATGACTAAATTCCTGTTGTAACATCAATGTTTTGACCATCGGCAAGAGTAATGATAGCTTTTTTGAAATCAGAGCGAACGCCCGTATGACCTCTAAAGCTTTTTACCTTACCAAATTGTTTAATAGTATTTACCTTTGTAACTTTAACGTTAAAAATAGCTTCTACAGCTGCTTTAACGTCATCTTTCGTTGCTGATAAAGGTACCATAAATACCACTTTTCCAGCTTCTGACGAATTCATAGATTTTTCGGTAATTACCGGACGAACCAATGTATCATACATTGCTGCAGTTACATTGTTTGATTTGCTCTTAACCATTTAATCTCTCCTCCAAGCAATTTACTGCATCTTTAGTTAATACCAATTTGTCCTTTTTCAGAATGTCATATACGTTAGCACCGATTGTCGGCAGAATATCAATTCCGGCGATATTGCGGCTGGCCAGCGCAAAATTAACATCCACATCCTTACCGTCAATGAACAAGCAGTTTGTCAACCCGCAAGCAACCAATTTAGACTGTAAGTCTTTAGTTTTCGGAGCAGACAGCTTTGCTTCGTCAATAACAATAAGGTTTCCTTCTTTAGCTTTTGCAGAAAGAGCGGTTTTCAAACCCAGCTTTCTGAATTTTTTGGTCAGTTCAAAAGAGTGATCTCTTACAACCGGACCAAAAACAACGCCACCTTTTCTAAATTGAGCGCCCTTGCGAGAACCCTGACGAGCATTACCCGAACCTTTTTGTTTGAAAGGTTTAGCAGCCGTCAAAGCCACATCCGAACGACCTTTAGTCTGGTGGTTACCGCTTTGCAATCTGGCCAACTGCCAGTTTACAACGCGTTGTAAAATATCAGCGCGAACTTCCAACCCGTAAATAGCGTCATTTAGTTCTATTGAGCCGACATTTTTATTTTCTAAATTTAAGATGTCCTGTTTCATTTTACTTATCCTTACACTTCATTACGCATTTTCAACCGGAGTTTCAGTTGTTGCAACAGGTTCATCAACTTTTTTCAATCCTGCAGGCATTGGCAAAGCAACGGTAGCCGGTTTTTTAACGGCATCAGTAACTCTCACCCAGGTATTTTCAGACCCCGGGACACCGCCCTTAACCATAATCAGGCCTTTAGCAGCATCAATAGCAACAACTTTCAGATTTTGAACGGTTACACGTTCAGCACCCATGTGGCCGGCCATCTTTTTGCCTTTAAATACCTTACCTGGATCTTGTCTTTGTCCTGTAGAACCGTGTGCGCGGTGCGAAATTGATACACCGTGGCTGGCTTCCAATCCGGCAAAGTTATGACGTTTCATAACACCGGCAAAACCTTTACCGATAGATGTAGCACAAACGTCTACATATTGACCGGCAACAAAGTGTTCTACAGATAATTCGGAACCAACTGTCAACAGGCAGTCTTCAGATACTCTGAATTCGCCTAATTTTTTCTTTGGTTCAACATTAGCTTTTGCAAAATATCCCTTCAACGGTTTTTTAACATTTTTAGCTTTGATAGCACCTGTACCGAGCTGAACAGCGTTATAACCGTCTTTTTCGGTTGTCTTAACATTAACAACCTGCAAGCCGTCTACGCTCAAAACAGTTACCGGTACATGAGTTCCGTCTGCTTCAAAAATGCGGGACATTCCGAGTTTTTTTGCGATTAGACCCGTACGCATTATTATTTTTTCCTTTTCTTAATAGGTTGACAACTCATTTACAAGCGCCAACATTAAATTATTACAATTTTATTTCAACATTAACACCGGCAGCCAAATCCAGCTTCATCAAAGCATCAACTGTTTGCGGTGTTGGATCTATAATATCCAGAAGTCTCATGTGAGTACGAATTTCAAACTGTTCACGCGACTTAATATTAACGTGCGGTGAGCGGTTAATCGTAAACTTTTCGATTCTGTTAGGTAAAGGGATCGGACCTCTTACCGTAGCGCCCGTTCTTTTGGCAGTATGCACAATTTCCGTAGTAGAGAAATCAAGCAATCTGTGATCAAAAGCCTTCAGGCGGATTCTTATATTTTGTGTATCCATTTTAATACTTTTCCTATAGCTAAACGGCAAAAAACACCATCATGGGAAATTGCCATCTAAATTTGTTAAATTCTGACAAACGCTTTCGCAACAAAGGTCTGCCCTATATTTTATATTTGCTTCGCTGCGAGGTAAACCCTCTCAAAAACAATTGTTGTAGCGTGCTTATATCATAACCTGACCCGCTTTGCAAGTAAAAA
>CAYOYE010000025.1:0-7742 GCA_964408115.1 uncultured Azospirillaceae bacterium | reverse complement strand
AAAAAACGTTTCTGAACTCTAATCCTGAAACATCTCTAAAGTTGAGTATGGCGCGTGGCGTTGTGGTTTTGGCCGCCGGATATTATCATATACCGCTGATTGAATATGAGCCGAACAAGGTAAAAAAAGCGTTGGTAGGTGTCGGACACGCCGACAAAGCACAGGTTGAGTGTATGGTAAAAATATTGCTCCCCGGGTGTAAACCGAAAAACAACGATTCGTCAGATGCTTTAGCTATGGCTATTACTCAAAGCCATTATCGCACTTCGCCCAAATAGGCCGTAAGATATTTTTAGCCGATGGTTATTTCCATATTTTTTTCGCTGCTGTTTATTACTATCGGCATTTCCGCCCCTAACAGCTCTTTCAAATAAATTAGTTGAACATATTGAGAAACCGTTTCGGAAGGTTTTTTATTTTGGAGTATTTCTTTATAGGTGGCAATTTTGCCTGCCGACAGGGCATAATCTGAAGATGCGGTTATTTTCATTTTGTCGGTTACGGTAATATCTATATGACCGCCGCGTACAAAAACTTCGGCCGCAGTCATCACGCACAAACATAGAATTTTTGTCAGTTCCGGTGAAATGTTTGAAAGAGTAAGTGTTATCGGAGTGCTGCGGCTACCTACTGTCGCCAGATAGTCTAAACATAAGGAATTAAGAGTATTTACGTCAGATTTTTTGGTATCTAAGCCAAAAGCCATACGAAAAAATTTTTGTCTGGCTTCTAGTGTAGAGGATGCCGTTTTTAAAATACTTAACGAACAGTCATCTAAAGAATTGTTATTTTCTTCAATCAGTTCAAGTGCGCTGGAAAGTGCGCCTATATTACCTATTAAATCGTGGCTGATACGCGTACAAACCAATTCGCAAATTTCTGTTTTCGTATAATTCATAATATCTCCTAAAAAGTATAAACATCCGTATTCATAAAACGCTGATCTTCGCGTGACATTCTGGTATAGTCCAACTCCAGCAACATCGGATCATATAAAGCCAATTTTCCGGTTGCTGCTTGTAAATAAGGCTTATTGTCGCCTAAACCCCAGATAACCTGTTCTTTATTGTCCGGTACGCCGTATTTTTGATTTATTTTCTTCCAAAAGTCATAGATTTTGATGTTGCGCAAATAATTTGCTTTAGCCCCGCTACCTTTGATATTGGCGGCTTCGGTATGATAAATTATGCGATAAACCTTATTACCGGTAAAGTTACTGGTATAAAATACGGTCATACTTTCTTTGGTGCGAAAGTTTTGAAAAATCATCTGCTGAACATATTGATAATTGTTTTTCTTAGACATTTGCACAACACAATTACCGATTCTTTCATAACCGACCACCCCTTGATTGCGGCACATTTCTTCATAACGCCAACGTATAAAATTCGGAATTTCAAATTTTTCCGAAGTTTTCTGGTATCCGCGTTTTTGCATAGCCTCTACAACCTGATTTTGATTCATACGCAACATAACTCCGGAAATATCAAAAACCGAAGCATTAGACCGAGGTCTGGCTGCGTCATCATCACTACCGGAAATGGCTTTAGCACCTTTTTCGGCAACGGTATTTACTAAGCTGTTAATCCACGTTTTATTTTCTTCGCCGTCTGAATTTACGTTACTATCCGTATTTTCCGCATTATTTTGAATATAATCGGTTAGGGAGCCGTCTTTTGTATTTAATTTTGCGGGAATGTTTTTTGTATTTACGGAATTTTCTTCTGCCGAAACGTTACCGAGAATATTGTCCTCGGCATACACCGTAGAGTTTAAGTTACAGATAGTCAAAGTTGCTACACTGCAAAGGATAATTTGACTAAAATTTAATTTCATAAGCACTTCCCGAATATATTAAATTACCGTAATTGTATTGCATTGTTTTTAAAAAAAGTTTAATAACTCGGAGTTTTATTGTTTACAAAAAATTAAAAAACGGCTAAATTGTCAGGAAATTGGAGGAAAAATGACTGAAAACGTGCATATTATCGGCGCCGGACTGGCAGGTTGCGAGGCGGCTTGGCAATTAGCAAAAAGGGGCATAAATGTTACGATTTTTGAAATGAAGCCGCAAAAATATTCTCCGGCACATAAAAATCCGCATTGTGCCGAGTTGGTTTGTTCTAATTCGTTTCGCTCTGATGATGCCGAACATAATGCCGTTGGGCTTATGCACGCGGAAATGCGACATTTTGATTCATTGATTATGCGTTGTGCGGATGAAACAAAAGTTCCGGCAGGCGGTGCGTTGGCGGTAGACCGTAACGGTTTTGCCGCAATGGTAACGCAGCGTTTACAGGCTTTAGACAATGTTACTTTCGTTTGTCGGGAAATAACCGAATTTCCGGCAGCTGATGCTCCGTTGACGATTATTGCCACCGGTCCGCTGACCAGTAAGGATTTTATTGCCGGCATATTGCAAAAGGTTGATAATAAATCGTTGTCGTTTTATGACGCTATTGCTCCGGTAGTCTATAAGGATAGCATAGATTTCGGTAAAGCCTGGTATCAGTCGCGTTATGACAAAGGCGATAAATTTGATTATATAAATTGTCCGCTGAACAAAGAGCAGTATTATGCCTTTGTGGAGGCCTTGTCGGCTGCTGAAAAAATGCCGTTTCACGATTTTGAAAAGCCGAATTATTTTGACGGCTGTCTACCGATAGAAGTTATGGCAGAGCGCGGAGTTGACACGCTTTTATTCGGCCCGATGAAACCGGTTGGTTTAACCAATCCTAATTCAAGTGAAAAGCCTTATGCCGTTGTCCAGCTGCGACAAGACAATAAAGAGGATACGCTACGCAATATCGTCGGTTTTCAAACAAAGCTGAAGTACGGTGAACAGGAACGCATATTTAGAATGATTCCGGGGCTGGAACACGCCGAGTTTGCGCGTTTGGGCGGAATCCATAAAAATACGTTTATTCAAAGTCCGCTATTGTTAGATGATTTTTTGCGCCTGAAAAGCCAGACGAACGTAATGTTTGCCGGTCAGATAAGCGGTTGCGAGGGATATGTTGAAAGCGCAAATGTCGGTATGACGGCCGGTTATTTTGCGGCTTGTCTGGTACGCGGAAAAACTCCGATAGTTCCGCCGGAAACTACGGCTACCGGAGCAATGTTGCGGCATTTACACGATACGACAAATGTTGCGGAATATCAGCCTATGAATATAAATTTCGGCATATTTCCAACCATAAAAGGCGAAGTTACGGTAAACGGAAAGTTCCATAAAATAAAAGGGGCAGACCGTAAAGAAGCCTATTGTCATAGGGCAATGACAGATTTTGCGGTTTGGGCGGAAAAAGCCGATGTTTAACGATGAACGTTTTTTGCAAATAGTGCCGCCGCAATATGTCGGGCTTATGCGCGATTATTGTAATTATCTGCAAAAAGGCTGGGATGACTTTTCGGATAATCGCCTGTCGCCGGAAGTGCGGTTAAAAAAACTTGAGTTACTGGAAAAATCGGTATGTCGGGATTGTAAATTACCTAACGGTCTTGTCGGAAGGTTACAAAAAGCGTTTGTGACGGAAAATCTGTCGTCCTGCTTATTGACGGATGTTTTTGCTTCATGGCGCTATCTGACCGGCGGAAAATTACCGGATTCCGAAAGTGTGGCATCAGACGTTATCGGTAATGTCAGTTCGTCTTTAGCGCGTATGATTATGGTGCTTTACGATGAAAATCCGAGTACATATTGGCCGATGAACTCATTATTGTTTTTGTTTATATGGCTGGAGATGTTTGTTACCAAACATCCGTTTTTGAAAAAAGTCAAAATCAGTAAGCGTCAAAAAGAGAGCAAATTGAACGGGTTATTAAAAAATTCGCGAGTACTTTTGGCGGTAGTGAAGTCAAAAAAGCTAAAAATAAAGTTGGCGGTGTTGATTAATACGGCAGCGGTATTGGTGGAAAAATTCAAAAAAAATCGGTTACAAAAATTAGGAATCCTTGACTATATCAGGATTTTTACTTATAGTACGGCTATGTTTTTATGGGTGCGCCGGCGAACGGTCACAAAAGAAGGAATTTAGATGTTACTAATCGGAGATATTGTTAGAAAGTCGCAACCGACCGTATTTTGGAGTATGCGCGGTTTGCCGAAATCTCAACGCGAAGCGATATATACGGTTTTTGCGTTTTGCCGGCATATTGACGGGTTAAGAAATTCGTCGTTATTACCGGATGAAAAGCTGAAATTGTTACGGGTCTGGCGTGAAGAGTTTGATAATATTTACGATAAAAACACGCCGGCAACGGATATCGGTAAAAAAATTTATAAAAACTGCCTGCGTTTTAATTTGCCGCGTGAGTTGTTGGAAAAAATTTTGGACAGTGCGTTTTTAGACGTTCCCACACCTGTTTTTGCCCCGAAAATTGAGGATTTCCGTCAGTATATAGATGGTTCTGCCATTGTTCCGTTTTATATTTCGTTTAAAATTATCGGTTGCGGTAATGATTATATTTTGCATAAACTGGCCGAAAATTTGGGATATGCCATAAGTATTACCTATATGCTGCGAAACGTTAAAAAAGATTGTTGCAGCGGGCGTGTTTTTATACCGCAAGAACTATTGCAACAGGCAAATATCAATAGCAAAAACGCCCGTTCCGTATTAGAAGATAAAAATCTGGGTATTGCGCGTGAGTTTATGGCTCTTGAGGCGCAAAAATCGTTTCATCAGGCAGATAAAATATTGGAAAAGATGGAGCATAGCAAAGTTATGCCGTTTATCTTTATTAAAAACATCTGTGAATACCATTTAGAACTAATGGGTAAAAGAGGGTGGAATAATGTTTCTGCCAACATCCGTACCAGCCTTTACAAATATTTGAAAATAGTTGTGGAAACGTTGTTTTAATCAGATAAATCTTTTATGCGGAAATATGGATATTCGCTGCCTTTACGGTATTTTTTTGCAGCATTACGAATAGCCTGCGTGAATATATCTTTAATCTTAACCAGATGATTGGCACGCATAAGCGTTTCTTTCGGGAGAGGGCGCAAAACGTCAAATCCTTGCTCACCTGCACCGATAAACGGATCTATGGCGCAGGTTATGGTTCTGTCCTCATCAATTACTTCACCTTTTTCATCAAGTAACGGTTCGTTATTAATGAAAATTTGCTGAATACAGCCGTAATTGTCGGCATTTTTGCGACAGATAAGCGAAATGTTTTGCGAGCATTGTAAAAATCTGTCGTTGCTGGTCAGATTGCGATACCGCATTTTTACGGCGTTTTGAAATACGCTTTTGAGTTCGGCAGAAGTAACCGTAACCGTTTGCAAGGCGGCTTCGGAAGAAAATGCCCGTTCAATATTGTAATGCGTTAAAATTTTGTTGGCTTCATAGCGTAGGGCGTGGCTGATAAAACCGGTAGAAATAAGCCCGATATCCGTTTGTGCTTCTTCTTTCATTCTGTCGGCAATAAATGTTCCCAGCGAGCTGGGGTCAAAATAGTTTTTTTCAAGATTAAGCACGCTTTCGGCAACCGGAATATTAAGTCCGGATTTTTCTTCATAAGCGTCAAGCGGCGGTACAAAAACGTTTTGTATCGGAGCTTTTTTGCAGCTTATTTCTTCGCATAATTGCAGATTTTTAGAGCTTTCCGTAAATTCCAACTTAAAATACAGCATAGTTTTGCTATAGGCCTGCGGATAATAAATATGACGTATATCATCATGTTCAATCGGCGAGTGTTCGTGTCCGCCGATAATCATATCCGCATTAATCCCCAGCTTGTCTGCCGTTTCGGTTAAGCGGCGACTTTCCGGATATAAATTGTGATTAAGGATAATAAACACGTCGGGTTCAATATGCTTGATAACGTCTTGCATTTTTATCAGGGTTTGTTGAATATCCAAAAGCTGCAGTCCGTATTTTTTGATAGAATTTTTAATAATGCAAAATGCCGTCAATAAAACTTTTTTATGGTTAATTTCCAGCAAAATATACGGATCAATCCAAGCCGGACAAAGACCGGTATGCAAATCTATCAAGTTAGAGCAAATAACGTGAATATTCTCGCCGTTTAAGGTGGCGATGGTTTTTTGTAAAAAGTTCAGATTTTCTAAATTAAAGCCGAAATCGTTATTGCCGACTGCCAGCACAATTTTGGCTTCCGGCAGTTGTTTGCGCAAAGTGATATAACTGTCTACGCACAAATTGCGGTCATAAATGCCTTTAAACAAATCACCGCAATCGCAGATAAGCGTATTTTTGCCGTTTTGCGGAGCTTTTTCCATAATTCCGCTAAACAGACAACAGAGCTTGCGTGCTTCCTGATGACAATCGGTTACGGCAAAAATGTTAATTTCATTATTTTGCATTACAACAGTTCCATAAAATTGGTTGACGAAAAACAAAATACATCTATCATAGCTTTTATCAATAAAAAATTAAAAAAATTTAGGTATTGTGTTAAAAAAACAAAAAATGGAGATTAACCAGATGAAAAAAGCGTTTTTGCCGCTTGTTTGCGTTTTGTTGAGTGCGTGTTCTTATTCGTATGATGCCTATAAGTTAAAGACGGCAAATAATTTAGAGGGGGCGCATGGGCAGAGCATTTATTTTCGCAGTAGTCTGCGGAGCGGTTATGCCGGAACAATTCGCCGTATTTTAAGTAATAAGTTTGGGGAGATGGGTATAAAAACAGCAACTTCTGCCGAAAATGCCGAGTATATTGCTATTTTTGACATAGAAACGTTTTATAAACAGGATACGCCGTATAAAAACACTTCGTTGGCAAATACGGCGAGTGACGGTGTGTTGTTTAGCGATAGCGATGATTCGTCATCATTGTATTTTTCGGGAAATGCCAATATGAAAGTAGACAACGACAAAACCTGTTTTACGCTAAATATCGGGCAGAAAGGCACATCCCGTATTAGTTATGCCTCTTCTTTTTGTGCCAACACCGTTACCGAAACGGAAGATTTTGTGCCGTTGGTGGTTGATTTATACGGCAAATATGCCACGATTCGCAGTGCCGATATCGGTGTTCAGTGTTTAACCGCTGAAACGGGTGATGTTTCGTGTGAGCCGATATATGACAGGCAGAACGCATTTTTGCGCTCTTTATGGATAGACAGCACCATAGGTGAATAACATTTATACTGTGTAAATAGCGGATAATTTCTTGACAATAACAGTTATGATTTTATATTTATGTTATCAAAAATACTACTGGGAGATATAAAAATGAAAAAAGCCGACAGCGTTAAAGAATTTGTAGAACGCATAGATGCCTCAAAAAAGGTAAATCCTAAAGATTTATCCTCCGATCAAGATTTAAGCATTGCCATAATGAACCTGATTTCCATTGAAGAACATCTGGTTTTTTCCGGCGCTAAAACCGGTAAAACCTCGTTTTATGATTTGATAAAGAGCGTGCGCGAAACCCGTAAGGAACTTATGCTGAAAATGATACCCAGCTATGAGGGTGAAGTATGGTGCATTTCCAAACATCTTTTGGCGTCATCAATGCGTTTGATAGAAGTTGGCACAAAGCAGCAAACTTTGGGACATGATGATGAGGCTTATAAGCTGTTTAATTCGGCATACGATATGTATTGCCTTTTCTGGGGTTTGAATATGGGGATGATGGAAACAAAAGACCTGAAATGGATTGAACCGGAATTAGACAGCGTTAAGCAGCTGACGGTTAAAGCAACCGAGGCTCTGAAAGATGCTGCAATTAAAGAACAGCCGGCAGAAGAAACACCGGCAACCGGAGCT
>CAYOYE010000024.1:0-7882 GCA_964408115.1 uncultured Azospirillaceae bacterium | reverse complement strand
GCTATATTGGCAAAAAACAGCAAACATAACACCGAAAACGCCGACAAGGCAAAACCGAAAACAACCGATATAATCTCAACCAAAACCAGCGCTAAGGTTGAAACCTTAAATATCTGTCCGAAATCCGATTTGGAAAACCACGATTTGCAAAAATAAATAATACCGGAACAAAGCAAGATAAAACCGCTTACATAAATGTTTAAAAACAAAAACAAAACAACAAACGTTATTATCGGGAGTTTAGCTACCAGCGTTTCTAACATACTTTGCCACACTTCATTATCAATAACCGTATTTTCCAAGGTCAGCGGTTTAATCTCTGTTTTTTGCGGTGTAACCATATAAATATTTTTACGGCTGATATACACGCCTTGCTTCAAATCTTCCGCTTTTATTTCATCTGTTGTAGTATCTAACACCACGCAATATTCGTCATTCATATAACAACGTGACATCACCTTATTTTCCGGATAAACTATTTTGCCGTTTTCTATTGTTATCGGCAAAAAATGTTCAACTTCTTCCCCGATAGTCGGAGCATATTGTACCAAAACCTCTTTTATGGTGTTTGCGACATAAGCTGCCAGAACAAAAGAAAACAACAGGATAACCGTCAAACTCAAATATTTCTGCGCCAATAATTTTTTCATATTTTCCTCCGTTTTTTACCATTCACCGAACAAATCCGGCTCCCGTTCGTCCTGTTTAGCCAAAATATCCAATGCTTTTTTAACCACAGCATAATTTACGGCCGACTGATATGCAAGCGAAATATCGTCAATTTCTGCCACAAGTTTTTGAATATAGGCAAATGAGCGGCGGGCATTACTGACGATATAATCCAAAATTTCCGGTGAAATCATAATCTGCCGATCATTAAACAACTTAACCGTCAGCGAATTCATCATCAAATCATCTGGTTCTTTTATCTCCACACTCGGCAACATATTTAACCGCGATTGCAAATCTTTCAACATAAAGTGCATTCTGCTCGGGGGCGTTTCGGCGGTCCAAAGCATATAGCGACCCTCCGTATTATAAATATTAAACAGATGAAACAGCGCTTCTTCATTTACCTTCGGCGTCAGATTTTCAATGACTATGCTTTGATTTTCTTCGGCTATACGTTTTACGGAATGTAAGGTTATCCGCGCGGCATCCAAAACGGAAACCTTAATCGGCTTATCGGCAAAAATGCGTACTTTTTCCACAAACAAATTCGCCAGATGTGATTTTCCACACCCTTTTGCGCCATAAATTATCAGTCCGTGTGTCAGCCACTCCGGCCACATATCTACGGCATAAAAGGCTTCACGATTACATGGAGCAACCATAAAGTCCTCACGTCCCATATAGGTACGCCGGCTAAAATCAAAAGGTAGCTGTTTTAATTTTTCATCATCCATTATTTCGGTCATTTTCCGCCAGAACTTCCATTATTTTTTCGCGCAAATTTTCCAAACTGTAAGGTTTGCCTATAAAATAAAAATCTTGAGAACCTGCCAGCTCTTTGCGGGCTATCTCCTCCGAATATCCGGATGCCAGAATAATCAAAGTCTGCGGATTTTTCTTGTGCATTACTTTAGCTAAATCCGCACCGCTCATCCCCGGCATCATCATATCGGTTATCATCAAATCAAAATGTTCTCCGTTTTCAATATGTTCCAGAGCATTCTCTGCCGAAATGCAATCCACAACATCAAACCCTTTCTGCCGCAAACCTCTTGCCCCGACAGTCCGCACCGCATCTTCGTCTTCTACGAACAGAATCCGCGTTTCGCCGGGATTATGTACCACTTTGCGCTGACTGTCAAACTTAGAAACGTTCATCCCCAAAATCGGTTTATTGGCACCGCCGATATTAACCGGCGTTGTCATTGCCGCTTTGCCCGATTTGTCGCGGATAACCTCCTCTTTTTGTTCGGTTGCTACAACTTCCTGCTTATCGCTTTCATACGCCGGCAGATAAATTTCAAAAGTTGTCCCCTTACCGACTTCACTATGCACCACAATAAAGCCCTCGGTCTGTCGTACAATTCCGTAAACCATAGCTAAACCTAACCCTGTACCGGAACCGACCACGTTTTTCTTGGTAGAAAAGAACGGTTCAAAAATACGGTTAATATTTTCAGGCGGTATTCCGCATCCCGTATCGCTTACGCTGATGACAATAAAATCTCCGGGCTTGATTATATCTGCCCCGAAATGATACGGCTCACTTAACCGCTCGGAGCGGGTAGATATGGTCAACAAACCTTTGCCGTTCATTGCGTCTTTGGCATTAATCATCAGGTTTATCATCACCTGAGAAAACTGCACCGGATCAACCCGAATATAGCCTAAATCCGTTCCGTAATTAATCTGTAACTTAATATGTTCACCGCCTAAACGCTCCAGCAGATGTTCCAAATCGGCAAAGGCTTCCGTTACGTCTATAAGTTTAGGATTCAACGGTTGTTTACGCGAAATTGTCAGCAACTGCCTTGCCACACCGGCGGCTCGGTTAGCATTATGTTTAAGCTGTACCAAATCCGAAAAAGACGGATCGCCGACACCATGCCGCTGAATTAATAAATCGCAATATCCGATAACCGCCGTCAATAAGTTATTAAAGTCATGCGCCACACCGCCGGCCAGCTGTCCGAAAGCCTGCATTTTTTGAGCTTGAGCCACCTGCATTTCCAAATTACGGCGGCTCGTTGTATCCGTCAGATACATAATCATTCCGCCGGCTTCGTCCTCATTTGTATAATAATGCTTTTTTATCGGACAAACATAAACCTGCACGTTTTTTGCTTCAGACGTAAAGTCAAAAACCGTTTCAAATCCGGCAACCGTATCGCCGTTGTCCGAACTGTCAGCCAGCATTTCCTTAATTTTGGTCTGAGCCTCCGACTTAAAATAGGTATAGATTTTTTTCTTTTTAATTTCTTCGGCAGACTTTTCAAACAGGCGCAAAATATAGGCGTTGACTTCTTTAATATTTCCCTTATTATCGGCAAAAACTATACCGACCGGCACCGTATCAAATAAGCCGTCAAATTTATCGCTTATTTCATGCAGACTGTTCCGCAAGCTGCTGTCATTCGGCAAATCGGCAATAGCCACTCCATGCGTTTTGACCTTGGTTTCCTCCCGCATATTTTGTTGTTTAACAAACAGCTCTCTATTGCCTTTTTCGCTCTTAAATATAATATTTCCGCTAAATTCACCGTTAGAATTATGTAGTTGCTCCGGCTTATACGCCACATAATCATCTAAAGATTTTCCGATAGCCGAGTTTTTATCCGTTTTCAAACAATCCGCCAACGTATTGTTGATATATTCTATTTTTCCGTTACTGTTACAGGTATACAAGCCGACCGGCAGAAAATCCAAAAAATTGTGCAAAGAAGTCATTTCCGCCTGAAACACCTGTTCCATATTTTTGTAGGCGGTAATATTTTCTACCGTCCAGAATAAATACGCTTCTTTTTTAATTTTTTTCAGCGAATATTCATCTTCAAAAATCGCCGTTTTGTTCAAATATATCGGCTTAACGCTGACCCGCAGCCATTCTTCGGCTACAAACACGCTGTCTTCGTTCGGGTTTATGGATAAATCCACCGTAACGGCACGCAATTTATCTACCGCTTCATTCAGCTTTTGCAAATCCAGCTTATTTGCCCCGTTATTGGTGATGTTTTTTTCCAAAAACTTTGGAACTGACATATCCTTAAAATAGTCCTTAGCCGGAACATTAACCAAAATCGGTATGCCCTGCGCATTGTCTACCCTATGATATTTATTTTTATCATTTAATATTTCTGCCGCTAAAGCCCCGAAACCGATAGCGTTTTCGCTTACTTTTAATACCCTGATTGTTATAAGAATACACAAAATATTCCAAACCACCGCAGATATAATAATGTATAATGAATATTGCGGATATAAAAACAACGCAAAAAGGCTTAAAGACATACACATTACCGTATAAGCGAGCAGTACCAGATTTCGTTCCAACAATCTGTCCGGTCGCCGCTTATTTATATCTTTAAGCATCAGAGCCTTCTCCTAAGTCAAAACATCTGCCTTTACTTTGCCCGTCCGTTCACTTATTTCGGCAATTTTACGGGAAACATCCGCTAGTTCTTCTAACATACTCTCGGCATCTTCCGCCAGTTTTTCCGTTTCGTAACGTTCCAAATAAACCCGCAAGGTTGCACCGTTAGTCCCTGTTCCGGATAAACGGTATACAATTCGAGACTTGTCGGCAAAATAAACGATTAAGCCGTTTTTGGTAGAACTTCCGTCAACCGGATCATTATAAACAAACGGTTTAGCATCTGCCACAACAAAACTGCCAAACTGCTTTCCGCTAATCGCGGATAATTTATCCTCTAAATCCGCCATAAGTTTATTGGCTACATTGGTATCTATTCCCTCGTAATCGTTCCGCATATAATAGCTACGCCCATACTTTTGCCAATGTTCGCGGGTAATTTGCTCCACCGATTTTCCGGTAACCGCTATAATATTAAGCCAGAACAAAACCGCCCAAATACCGTCTTTTTCCCGAATATGACTTGAGCCGGTACCGAAACTTTCTTCACCGCAAAACGTTATGCGGTTACTGTCCATCAGATTACAAAAATATTTCCAACCTGTCGGCACTTCATAATAACCGATTTGCAAGGCTTCGGCCACCCGACCTACCGCCGTAGAAGTAGCTGCCGATTTAGCTACCCCGTAAATACCGTTTTTATATGCCGGAATCAACTTATAATTATCGGTCAAAACCGCCAAGCTATCACTGGGAGTAACAAAGAAACTTTTGCCTAAAATCATATTTCTGTCACCGTCACCGTCATTGGCTGCCCCAAAATCCGGAGCTTTATCGGAATACATCAGATCCACCAATTCCCGCGCATAAATCAAATTCGGATCCGGATGCAAACCACCGAAATCTTCCAACGGCACAAAATTTTTTACCGTACCGTTTTTTGCCCCGAGTATATCTTCAAAAATGCGTTTAGCATACGGCCCCGTAACTGCATTCATTGCATCAAATACCATTGTAAAACCGCCGGCGAACAGTTTTTTTATGGCCGAAAAATCAAATATATTTTCCATCATTTCCACATAATCGGACAGATAATCTATAACATCTATTTCCATATCGCCTAACTTTTGCTGACCGATTCTGCTTAAATCAATATCGGCGGCATCCAGCGTAACATATTCGGTAATGCTTTTGCTGTTTTCATAAATCTTATCGCTAACGGATGTCGGGCACTGTCCGCCGCTTGCCGTAGCATATTTAATTCCGAAATCACCGTTTATGCCACCCGGGTTATGCGAAGCCGACAAAACCAAACCGCCGTCGGCCTTATTTTTTAACAACACCCTTGATGATGCCGGAGTAGAGATAAAACCGTTCTGCCCGACAATAATTTTTTTCATACCGTTAGCGGCTGCCATTTTCATAATTTTTTGTATGGCAACTTTATTATAATAACGTCCGTCACCTCCCAGAACAAAGGTTTTTCCTTTAACTCCGCCGATAGCATTAAAAATGCTCTGCACAAAATTTTCTATGTAATTTTCCTGTGTAACGATTTTAGATTTTTTACGAAGTCCTGCCGTTCCCATTTTTTGATCGGTATATGGCGTTGTCTGAACAATTTTTAGCATATTCTGTCTCCTCTTTCATAAACAGTTCTATAAGTATATATGTAACATTAAAAAAATTGCGAGGTAAAGTATTTTTATTTATCGTGAACAACTATTTACGTTGCCACAAAAAATCCGTCAGACATAAAATTTCGCGACGGGCATACATATCGGCCATAGTCATTGTCAAACCGCTATGTTTATTTGCGGTATCCGCGGCACAATATCCTTGTGATATGTATTGATAAGAGGGGCGGAATTTAAGCGGAGCCGCAATTCTGAATCCATACCTTTTAGCTTGTTTTTCTACCGCATCCGAAAAATCCGGCTGTTCCGGATTACATTTATTTATAACGACAATCCAATTCAGATATTTTATTCCGCGCGCCGCAATATTTTTTTTTGTATTCCAAATTAGATTGATATAACGATTTTCCGGCAACCATTCAACATCTTCCGGTTTTGTTACCATTGTTATCAATGTATGGGTCTGCGAAAACACTTCTGCATATTTTTCGTTATCTTCTGTCGGGACATCGGCAATAATTACCTGTTTTGCATTTTCGTCCGCCAATACTTCGCTAATTTCATTTATCATTACGGGCATCGGTAATTTATATTCTGCCGCCTGTCGTACCTGCAAAAAATCTGCAATTTGTCGGTTTTTTGCCAATAAATAAACGGTGTATCCGTCATTCCACAACGCCGCTGCCAAATTAAGAGCCAACGTTGTTTTACCTGTTTGTTCGTTAGAACTGCTGATTACTATTACCGGAACATCCGCCATTATTTTTGAGCCAACTTCATAGCATCATTATCGGCGACAACAAAGCAAGCCTCTTTTTGTCGTTTCATATTACTGCAGATTTTAGTAGCATCATTTTTTGCCAATCCGACAACCTTTGAACGATAAACCGTACCGCTGTCAGCCTCTACTTTTTCTACTTTAATATTATAAACGGCATATTTTTTTGCCAAACGCTGTTTTACGCTAACCGCATAATTTTTGGCACGTTGATAATTACTAAATGAGCCGACCTGAATGGCATACTTACCGTTTGCGGTTACGCCGGTTGTGGCTTTCGGCATAGTTGCTGACGCAACTTTAACCGGTGCTTTAGGTTTAGCAACCGCTGCAGCTCCGGCTATTTGTTTTTGTTTAGCGGTTACGGTAGCCTTTGCTTTGGCCAACCGAACGGCTTTTTGCGGATAATTAATATCGCTTGCAACGGAAGCTATATCATACTTTGCCGGATTACTAAGGTGTTGCAATCCCTTATCCATCATCAATGCAACTTTTTTATCACGTTCGTTTACATATTGATGTCCCATTGTAACAGCAATCACCCTACGATTATTGCGCACTGCTGATGTCACAATATTAAATCCGGCGGCGGCGGTATATCCGGTTTTCATACCGTCTGCACCGGCAAAAGTTTTCAACAAGCGGTTATGCCCGTATATTTTCTGTCCGTTATAAACAAAGCTCTGCGCCGAAAACCATTTATAATATTGCGGAAAATGGTGATAAACGGCCATAGCCAAAATACTCATATCGCGCGCCGTTGTTTTTTGTTGTGAGTTAGGCAATCCCGAAGCATTTTTAAATGTTGTATGTTTCATACCAAGTTTACGGGCCGTTTGGGTCATCAATACGGCAAATTCGGCTTCATTTTTAGCAAAACGCTCGGCCAATACAGAGGCGCAATCGTTTGCTGACTTTACAATCACTGCCATAATGGCATCTTGCACCGTAATTGTACCACCGGCACGCACACCGAGTTTTGAAGGTGAACGGCTGGCTGCGACTCGGGAAACTTTTAATTTATCCGTTAGCTTAATATGTTTATTTTCCAG
Organism: uncultured Azospirillaceae bacterium; assembly: GCA_964408115.1. Lineage (GTDB taxonomy): Bacteria > Pseudomonadota > Alphaproteobacteria > RF32 > CAG-239 > RUG410. The sequence goes on along the minus strand of CAYOYE010000024.1, from coordinate 373 downwards.
CGCATTAAAAGTTATGTAAAGGGTCATAAGTTTCGTCAGCGATGCCGGATAACGCAATTCATCGGCATTATTTTCATAAATGACATCACCGTTTTTTGCATCTACCATAATTGAAGACGTTGTTGCTTCGGCATTTTTTGCAACTGCAATCATCACGATAAAAACAAGAAACGAACAGATTTTTTTAAGCATTTTCCCTCTCCCACGCAATTAGCGTCATTTTATGTCTAAAAGGTAAAGAAAAGTTAAAAATTTTTATTTTTATTTCATAAAATTTAGTCTTGACTTTTACAATATTTACTAGTAGAAAATTAATCCGATGGCGGATGTAGCTCAGTTGGTTAGAGCGCTGGTTTGTGGTACCAGATGTCGT
>CAYOYE010000023.1:0-8425 GCA_964408115.1 uncultured Azospirillaceae bacterium | reverse complement strand
CCGGCAAACGTTGAATTGTAATAGGCAAAGAAATCATGCGCCTGTTGGTTGGTAAAACCCAGCATTTTTACTAAACCTTTTTTTATGGTTTTTGCCTGCAGATAATTTACGGTTGTGGGAATAATTTGAAAGATGCCGGCTTTTTCATAAATATCGGCAACCTGTTCAAATGAATTTGCACAATAAGGTCCGATGATAAGCCCGATTTTCTTTTCTTTGGTTAATGTAATCATCTGGGCGGTAGAAACGGCGATACTGTCGCTACACTGATCGTCTACCGTCAGCAAATCTATTTTTTTACCTAGAAGTCCGCCGTTTTGGTTGATTTCGTTAATGGCTTGCGTAACACCTTTTTCCAGTTCTTTGCCCTGCTGTACATAATCACCGGCCTTAGGTGCAACCAAAACAACGGTAACTGAAGCGTAAACGCTTGTCGTCATCATCATAAAAAGAACAAATATTTTCCATAAAAAGCGCATTTTCATACACATAACCACCAACACCTGCAAGAAGTATATGACTATATTTTATAAATGCAAGTAAAAGTCCGGTTATTCTACAACAAATGTGGATTTTAGGCTGTCATTCAGGCTTTGAGTAAGGTTACCAATGGTTACTCTCATTTTCATTTTGCGGCGCACAATATCTTGAGCCGCCCCCCAACGTTGCCGAAATATCTTATAATTTCTTTGCAAAATTTCTTCTCGGCGTTTAGATCCGAAAGAAGCCTGCCGCTTGTGATATAACAGCAAATTGTCAATTAAAACGGTTTTATGCCCGTTTGCAAGTGTCCGCAAGACAACATCGTCTTCTTCGCAATACCCGACACCGAAAACGGTATCAAAAAGAAAAGTGCTTTTAATCAGGCTACGGCGCACACAAAAACAAAACCCTTCCGAAGTAAAAAGCGGATACTGTTTGGGTGATATTTTCTGTAATTGCCGATCAATTTGCCGAAAATCATATTGGGCCGTTTCCTGAAACTGAAAGTGTAATGAATTTGTTGCTAACGGACTGGCAATGGCAATGTTTTTATCCGAGGCAAAACAAGCGCGGATACGTCCGTCAAAATTTTCCGGCACTTGAGTGTCGCTGTTTAAGATAACGATAATATCACCCTTTGCCAACGCAAATCCCTTATTACTACTATAGATAAAGCCCTTATTCTCCGAGTTACGCAAGAGCTTAAATCTTTTGTCGGATAACGTAAACTGCCGTAACCAGTTTTTTGTTTCGCTATCTGAATAATCGTCAATTAAAATTATTTCGGTAGATTTATCTAAATTTGCCTGTTGTAGTGATTCTAAACATTTTTTAACGTCAGGCAGGGCATTATATATCGGCACAACTATGGATACGGTTAGAAATTTTGTTTCCGGTATAATCGTTTTTTGCGACAAACTTACAATGTTGATGTCCGGTTCTACCGGTTTGTTGTTATATTTTATAATCAAGGCAACATCACATAATACTGACAATAAAATCAGAACGGACAGGAATATTTTAACGGTTTGTAATTTAAGTATCTTCATACAGACGGTTTAGCCGTATTACAAGAAAATTGCAAGGCGAAAATTTATTTATCAGCTTAATTCTCCTATTGCCAATAACGGGTAAGTGATATATATTCCGTAATTAATGAGGAGATAAAATGTCGGAAAACAAATATATAGAGATTAAAGGCGCGCGCCAGCATAACCTGAAAAACATAAATATAAATATCCCGAAAAACAAACTGACCGTTATTACCGGTATGTCAGGTTCCGGAAAGTCATCATTGGCTTTTGATACAATTTATGCCGAGGGGCAACGCCGCTATGTTGAAAGTTTATCCGTATATGCCCGTCAGTTTTTGGATTTAATGAATAAACCGGATGTGGATTCCATAGAGGGCTTGTCTCCGGCAATTTCCATAGAACAAAAAACGACTTCACACAATCCGCGATCTACCGTTGGCACAATTACGGAAATATACGATTATATGCGTTTATTGTGGGCGCGGGCAGGGACGCCGTATTCTCCGGCAACCGGTTTGCCGATAGAGGCACAGTCGGTGGCGCAGATGGTAGATAAAATTATGTCTTTTCCGTTAGGTAGTAAGTTGATTTTATCAGCTCCGATTGCCCGAGCCAAAAAAGGCGAATTTAAAAAAGAATTTGCCGAGTTGCAAAAGAAAGGTTATCAACGCCTGAATATTGACGGCGAAATGTATAACATTGAGGAATTGCCGGAACTCAATAAAAATATCAAACACGATATAGAAGTTGTGGTTGACCGAATTGTAATTAAAGAAGGAATGGAAAATCGTTTGGCGCAGTCGGTAGAAACGGCACTCGGTTTGAGTGACGGTTTGCTGTATGTAGAAAATACGGCCGATAAAAGTCGGCAGACTTTTTCTTCTAAATTTGCCTGTCCGGTATCAGGATTTACAATAGAAGAGATAGAACCTCGCTTATTTTCGTTTAATAATCCGCAAGGCGCATGCCCGCAGTGTGGCGGTTTGGGGGCAAGTTTATATATGGATCCGGAGCTTATTGTCCCTAACGAAAATTTGAGTTTGTCCGGTGGCGCTATTGCTCCATGGTCACAAGGGCATTCAATTTTTTATCGGCAGACTCTGGATTCGCTTTGTGAGTATCTGGATATTTCGGCAAAAACACCATGGAAAGATTTGCCGGCATACGCGCAAGAAACAATTTTATACGGCTCGGGCAACAAGTGTGTGCCTATGGTTTATTCAAAATTTGTAACCGATAAACCGTTTGAAGGGGTGATTCCGAATATGGAACGGCGTTTTTTAGAAACGGATTCGCCAACGGCTCGCGAAGAACTTGCTCATTATCAATCGGCTGCTCCATGCGAATGTTGTCATGGAAAGCGATTGAAGAAAGAAGCACTGGCTATTAAGATTTGCGGTAAGGACATTATAGAGGCTTCGGATATGTCAATTAAACAAGCCTTACAATGGTTTAAAGGCATAGAAGCCGAATTAACACCGCAAAAGAGGGAAATTGCCGGAAAAATCGTTAAAGAAATAGTGGACCGTTTAACTTTCCTCAACAATGTCGGTTTGGATTATCTGACAATGTCGCGCCAGTCCGGCTCTTTATCCGGTGGAGAATCTCAACGGATTCGTCTGGCCTCGCAGATAGGCTCGGGTCTAACCGGTGTTATGTACGTTTTGGATGAACCGTCAATCGGCTTACATCAGCGCGATAACGATAAGCTATTGGATACATTGCGCCGTTTGCGTGACATAGGTAATACGGTTATTGTGGTAGAGCATGACGAAGATGCTATGCGGGCTGCGGATTTTTTGGTTGATATGGGACCTCAAGCCGGTAGTTTAGGCGGAGAAATAACGGCAAGCGGTACGGTTGCCGAAGTTATGCAAAACCCGAACAGCCTGACGGCACAATATTTAACCGGTCGGAAATGTATCCCCGTACCGCCGATTCGCCGCAAAGGAAACGGACATTTTTTAGAGCTTTTCGGGGCGCGTACCCATAATCTGAAAAATGTCAATCTGCGAGTGCCTTTGGGAACAATGACCTGCGTTACCGGTATTTCCGGCGGTGGAAAATCATCATTGATTTTAGAAACGCTGTTTAAGGCCGTTAATAAGGAATTAAACGGCTCGCGTATTCAACCGGGGGCGTATGATAAATTGTGCGGTTTGGAATATATTGATAAGGTTATAGATATAGATCAATCGCCGATTGGCAGAACACCGCGTTCTAATCCGGCTACTTATACCGGCGTATTTACCAATATCAGAGATTGGTTTGCCGGATTGCCGGAAGCAAAGGCGCGAGGCTACGGTTCCGGACGTTTTTCTTTTAATGTCGCCGGCGGACGTTGTGAAGCCTGTAAAGGTGACGGAGTTATGAAAATTGAAATGAATTTTCTTCCGGATGTTTATGTTCCTTGCGATTGCTGTGGTGGAACACGCTATAATCGGGAAACGTTGGAGATAAAATATAAAGATATGTCTATTGCCGACGTTTTGGATATGACTATAGATGATGCGTATCACTTTTTTGAAAATATCCCGACCATTAAAAACCGCTTGGATTTACTGCGGCGTGTCGGGTTGGGCTATGTAAAACTCGGGCAGCCGGCACCGACATTATCCGGAGGAGAAGCGCAGCGTATTAAACTCTCTAAAGAGTTAAGTAAAAAAGCTACGGGCAAGACGCTTTATATTTTGGATGAACCGACAACCGGTCTGCACTTTGAGGATATCAAGCGCTTGCTGACGGTGTTACAAATGCTGGTAGAACAGGGAAATACGGTAATTGTGATTGAACACAATCTGGATGTTATAAAAACGGCTGATTACATTGTGGATTTAGGTCCGGAAGGCGGCGATGGCGGTGGTGAAATTATCGCGGTAGGTACGCCGGAAGAAGTTGCAAAATCTCCACGCAGCTATACCGGTAAATATCTGAAAGGAAAATTGGGATGAGCAGTATTCCGATTTGCGGGCTGCCGGCAGATGAGAAAATTTTGTTGCTGTCGTGTTGTGCTCCTTGCTCCTGCGCGGTGATAAAAGAAATGGCGGTACAAAAAGTTAATTTTGCCGTTGTATTTTATAATCCGAACATTCGGCCTATAGCGGAATATGAAAAACGTTGTACCGAAAATAAAAGGGTATGCGAAGCATACGGAGTTGATTTTATAGAACTGGAGTATGATAACGAACGTTGGTGTGAATTAACTAAAGGCTTAGAAAATGAGCCGGAACGAGGAAAGCGCTGTTCTGTATGTTTTTATATGCGTTTGCAAAGAGTTATGACATTTGCCAAACAGCATGGATTTTCGGCAGTAGCCTCGGTTTTGGGTGTGTCGCGCTATAAAAATTTGCAACAGGTGAATGAGGCGGCACAAAAAGCGGCGGAAAATACCGGATTCGTTTATTTGGATATTGAGGGGCGTAAAGGAGGTATGCAGGAACTACGTCAACAATTAATTAAGGAACTTAACCTGTATAATCAAAACTATTGCGGCTGTAAACCGCGTAATTAACACATAAAAAAGGAAATCAAAATGAAAAAAATTATACCGCAAAAACTGCAAAAAGGAGATAAAGTTATGGTCGTAACCGCTGCTCGCGGTTTAAGACTTATTGGTGATGAAACCAGAAAAATCGCAGCAGAGCGATTTCAAGATATGGGACTTGTTCTTGAATTTGCCCCGAATACTACCGATGAAAATTGGGATATGTTTTGTTCTTCTCCGGCGCAAAAACGTGCTGAAGATATAATGTATGCGTTTAAGGATAAGTCGGTTAAGGCCATATTTACGGTTATCGGAGGATCTAATTCTAACCAGATTATTCCTTTATTGGATTATGATGTTATTCGTGAAAATCCGAAAATTATCTGCGGCTTTTCGGATGTAACGGCTTTGCTTGATGCTATTAATGCCAAAACGGGTTTAGAGGTATATTATGGTCCGCACTACAGCAGTTTGGGTATGCTTAAAGGCTGTGACTATACACTGGAATATATGACTAAAATGCTTTTCGGGGATGAGTGCGTTAATCTTGTTCCTGCTGCCCAATGGAGTGATGATGCGTGGTTTTTGGATCAACAAAAGCGTGAATTTACGGCAAATGACGGGTATTGGTCAATTCATAGCGGTTCGGCAAGCGGAAAAATTGTCGGAGGTAATCTTTGTACCTATAATTTATTGTTAGGTACTGCATTTCGTCCGCAGTTTGATGAAGATACGATTTTATTCATAGAAGATGATGAAGGGGCGAACGCCTATACTTTTGACCGTAATTTGCAGGCCTTATGCTATCAGGATGATTTTAAAAACGTAAAGGGTATCGTTATCGGGCGTTTTCAAAAGAAATCAGCCATATCGCGCGAGCTATTGACCGCAATTATCAACAACAAGCCGGAGCTGGCAAATTTGCCGATAGTAGCCAATGTAGATTTTGGACATACAACTCCGATAATTACCATTCCGTTAGGTGGTACGGCAAAGATTGACGGCACAAATATAACAGTTTGTAAATAAACGTAAAGTACGGTGCTTTATGCCAGTTGCGTTTTGTACAGAGCGGCATAAGCACCGTCTTTTTTCAGCAATTCTTCGTGATTACCTTGTTCCACTATTTTGCCGTCATTTATTACAATGATGTTATCGGCATTGCGTACGGTAGACAAACGGTGAGCGATTACCATTACGGTACGGTCCTTCATCAGGTTTTCTATAGCCTGCTGGACTACGGCTTCCGATTTATTGTCAAGCGCCGAAGTTGCCTCATCCAAAATTAGAATTGGCGCGTTTTTGATAAAAGCACGCGCAATGGCTATACGTTGCTTTTGTCCGCCGGAAAGCATAACACCGCGTTCGCCGATAACCGTATCCAAGCCGTTTTCCAGTGTGGCTATAAATTCATCTAAACAGGCGGCATGCAGCGCAGAATTAAGCTGTTCTTCACTAATATCTTTTCTGCCGAAAACAATATTGTCGCGAATAGTTCCGCCAAACAAAAAATTATCCTGAAAAACGATGGAGATGTTGTCGTGCAGGTTTTGAATATCTATGTTTTTTATATCTTCTCCGTCAATGCATATAGAACCTTTTGTTACATCATAAAAACGCGGCAACAATGATGAAATGGTTGTTTTACCGCCACCGGAATTGCCAACCAAAGCAACGGTTTGTCCTCTTTTGATTTTTAGATTTATATTGTTCAAAACCGGCTTTCCCGATACATATTCAAACGACACGTTTTTATAGGTAATATTTCCTTTGCAATTTTGCAGTTTTTTACAATCGGAGCGGTTTTTAATATTGTCGGTGCTGTTTAAAACCGAAAATACCCGATCAATCGCCATCATAGAAAAGATAAGGCTGTTATAGTTGTTGCCTATTGATTTAATCGGGTTATAAAGCATAACCAGAGATGTTATGAACGAGGCAAAATTACCGACGGTTATTTGATGACTGACTATAAGGTAACTACCGTACCAGATTACAAAAGCAATACCCAGAGAAGATATAATGTGCATAATCGGAGAAATTATGCCGGTTTTTTTTATCATCTGTAAACTCAGGTTAAAAAGTTCGTCAATCGTATTTTTGAATTTTTTGTTGCGAAAATCAAAAAGATTGTAGGCGGTAACAATACGGTTGCCGCTAAACGCCTCATTATAATGTGTAAGAACGCTGGCCAGAACGTTAGCATCCTTACAAACAACCTTTTTTAAGCGTTTGCGTACGCGTGTTAGCGGATAAAGTGCGCCAAACATCACAACAACGGCAATAATCGCGAGTTGCCACGAGTTGAAAAATAAGACAACAATTAACGACAAAGACGAGAAAAAACGGATAGAAAACATTTTCATACTGTTTAACAAGCCGCTACACGCCGATTCGGCATCATTATTAAAGCGGAACAAAATTTCGCCGGAGTTTGATTTATCAAAAAATGCGGCATCTTTATGCAAAAGTTTTTTGAACAGTCGGCGTTTTATATCAAGCGATATTTTATTCCCGACCCAGGTATTCATATAGGTTGCAATATAGGTAAACAGAGCCTGAAATACGCTGAAAACAATAATCATCAACGGGATATACATGGTCCAGCCGGTTTGTTTTTCTACTAATACAACATCCATAAAAGGTTTTAGCGACCAAGCAATAACCGCGTCCATAGAACCGACCGGAATGGTAATGACTATGGCAAGCAAAGCCCGAAACCAATAGGGCTTGAAATAAGGATAAATCAACGCATAATTTTTGAATGAATATATGGTCAACAATTTTTCCTGTAGTTTTTGTCGGAACCGGTAAGCGGCAATAATTAGTCCGGCAAAAAAGACATAAACAAAAATACACAAAGTCAGAGCCATCGGCTTAAATTGTTTTTCCGGTTGCAAATTACAATCCGTACAAATCTGCACGCCGGCATTGCCGTTAGTATGAAAAGAAAGCGTATCATTTCCGCTGTTTAATATGCGGATATCATCACCGGTAGGTAAAATACCGGTAAAGTGTTTGCCGTTTAAGAACACGTCAGAAATTGATATTGTGCCTTCATAATCCTTAAATTCCAAATTAAGCGAGCTTACGCTTGTTGCATCTAAAGATAAGGTATAAACCTCCGGCGTTTGAGACAGTTGAGAGTATAACACCGTAGTGAAATTTTCGTTGTCGGAATTTGTATAAGTTGCACTTATCAGCGGATTGCCGCTTCCGCTCAAGAAAAAAGAGAGATTTAGACGGGGATAATTATACCATAAGCTAAAAGTAGCTCCAACGGTTATTCCCAAGCCCAACAAAGTCCAACCTATTATTTTTAACAATTTCATATCAGTAAACTCATATAAGACAACGTACCAATTTTTATTACTTGTAGACTATTTTTTATTTTAACACAATAAGAATATTGTCATATATGCAA
>CAYOYE010000022.1:0-8499 GCA_964408115.1 uncultured Azospirillaceae bacterium | reverse complement strand
AAAACAAAAATTTGTGGTATATGCTCCACAGTTTTCATTTGCGCAATAACAATCGTACTTATTCGTTTTTTTACTTGCGGAAAGTTGTTAAAATTACCGGCCTTATTAACGGCTTGTTGCAGAAAATTGTGCCGAATATGGAACGACCGGAACGCATATTATCTTCACAAATTTTGTGGCTGACGTTGTTTTCTTTAAGCTCGTTTTTAACAAAAGATATTTTGGATTCTTTTACAAAAGTAAATAAAAGAACGATATGTCAGGTAATGCTAAATACATACGTTGCCGGATTATCCGTTTTGGAAAAGGCAAAATAAACAGGTTTACGGTGTATGTCGGCAGGCGCTATTTATTTGAGACATCTTTGTCTTTTTCGGGAGAGAGTTCTTCCGGTTGACTGTCGTCTTCTTCATCATACGAAAATTCATCTGTTTCCGCCGCTTTTTCGTTTTTATTTTCGGCAGTGTTTTCTGCAGCTTCCATTTCGCTCATAGGTTTTGTGAATACGGAATCTGCCACCGGCTTCTCTGCTTTTTGTGCGGCAACAAATGTATCGGAAGCGTTTGACATCGGTAGATTATCGCGCTCGGTTAAAGCCTGCTCGCTCCAGAGTAATTTTTTATCAACATCTGTATCCTGACATTGGAGCAGCCATATATCATAAATCGGGTGTTCAACAGCATTGGTAGCAGGAGAAGATGAAATCATCCAACCCTTAAAAATGTTAAATTCCTCACCTTTGATATTTTTATCGGTAATATCAACAAAGGCAAAGTTTTCGGGCGCTTCTTCTACCGGACGGCTCTTACAGCTACGCACAACAATAGATAGCGAGTAGAAATCTACCGCGCCGCCGACCGGAACATTGATAACATTAACGCGACCGGTTATTTTATCCATTGCCTGCATTATAGCGGTATTTTTATCTATTTCGGTAGCAAAAGACGGCAAGACGGAAACGATATATACAAATAAGGCAAAGAAAATTTTGAGAAGATTATTTTTCATTTTCATTTCCGTTGTCGGTTACCATAAATATAATTTGTCCAACCATATCTTCAAGCGTTTTGAAATCCTTGGTATTGGCAAAAGAATCACCGGCTTCCATATATTCGGCAGATTTACCGGGTTCTATTTTAACAAACTTGTCGCCGATTAATCCATCACTGACAATGGATACGGTACTGTCTTTCGGCAACTTTATTTCTGATGAAATACTAAAGGTAACCGTTACCAAATAATCTTCCTGATTTAATTTTTGCGCGGTAACCGTACCAACCTTTATGCCGTTAATTCGTACATCCGAGCCGATACTCAAACCTCCGACTTTTTCAAATTCGGCAGTTAGCGGATAACCTTGTACAACCTGCAAATCCGAAACACGATATGCAAACGCCAAAAATAATACGGCAATTATTAAAACAACAAGTCCCATAATGGTTTCTACAGGTTTTTTCCTCATTTTCTATTTCTCCTCTTGTGGCTTAGGTGTGCGCTTTGCTTGTCCGAGCGAGATAATCCGTTCAACCAGCTCTTCTAAAACCATAGCGTCTTGAGTAAAGCCGAATTCATCATTTTCGGCCATAAAATCTTCAGATCCGCCGGGGGATATTTCTATGTATTTGTTACCCATAATCCCCGAACTAACGATAGACGCGTTGCTATCGTCAGGAATTTTAATATCTTTGCGAATCTTCAATGTCAGAGTGGCGCGAAAATTATTATCCAACACCGAATCGGTAACCAGACCAATGTCAATTCCCCCCATACGGACTTTATCGCCAATTACCAAACCGTCAGTACGATTGAAGGTGGCATAAACGGCGTAGTCGGTATCTTCGGCGTCTTTCCAGATATTGCGTTGCAGCTTGAATATGGCACAGGCTAACAGCGCACAGCCAATAACAAATACGCCGATGAAAAAATCTTTCAATTCTTCTTTTGTAAAATTTTCCACTTTATTTTGCTCCATATAAGCGTTTTGTTAATTATTACTCCATTAAAATCAATTTGTCATCATTGTTTTTTATAAACAGTTGAAAAAATATAACGGAGGCGGATGTATCCGAAAAAAATATGCTTGAAATAACGGATGTCAGTAAAAATTACGGTGATAAAACGGTATTAAATAATGTTTCATTTAACGTTGAAAAAGGTGAAATCGTTTCGCTGTTGGGGGAAAACGGGGCCGGCAAATCTACTTTGCTGAAAATTATATGCGGTTTTATTGATGCTTCCGGCGGTAAAATTACGGTTGATGGCGCTTCTATCGGTGAAAACAGGTTAGAAGTGTTGCGGAAAATAGGGTATGTGCAGGAAATATCTTCTTTGTATGGAGAACTTACTACCTATGAGTTTTTGAATATGCTTGCCGATATCCGACAAACGGATAAAGCGGAAAAATGGGAGAGAATCCGCAGCGAAGTGAAAAATCTGGATTTAGAAAAGGTTATAAATCAACGTTTGGATACGCTGTCAAAAGGTTTTAAGAAAAGAGTGGAACTTGCCGGTGTCCTGTTGTCAAGGCCGGAAATTTTGCTTTTGGATGAACCGACGGAAGGACTTGATCCAAACCAAAAGTATGTGATACGGGAAATAATAAAAAAATATGCCAAGGGTCATATTGTCATAATTTCAACGCATACAATGGATGACGTGGAAGCCGTTGCCTCCAGAGTTGTTTTGTTACATAAGGGAAATCTGACGGTAGATTCCAAAGTGACGGAATTTAAGAAGACAGCCGGCAATGATTTGCTGAAAGCGTTTAGAAAAGTTACAAACGGTGAGGTGTAGTATGCAGCAGTTTAGAGCATTATTGAAAAAAGAAGTGTTAATCTACATGCGCAGTTATTTGGCGTTGGCACTATTTTTAATTTATTTGTTTGTTTCTATTGGCGGGGCTTTTTATTTGGGGTCTTATCTGGCAATGCACGATACTACGGTTTATGCCGTTTTTGTACTCCAACCGGTTATTTTGATTTTGCTTATTCCGGCAATGACTATGCGTTTATGGGCAGATGAGTATAAATCGGGAACGGCGGAGTTTTTATTGACGCAACCGATACCGGTTTATAAAATTGTTATGGCAAAAGTTGTGGCAGCATGGAGTTTTTGCTTTGTAATGAGCCTGTTCTTCTTACCTTTTGTTTATTATACCGCAAGTTGGATGACTTTGGACTTCGGAAATATCTTTCTGTGTTTTGGCGGTTTGTGGCTGTTGATGTTTATGTTCTGCTCTTTAGGATGTTTGGTTTCGGCATTTAGCAACAGCGTTATTTTGGCATATTTATTAAGCGTATTTTTGTTGGTTATGTGGCTGGTGTTCCCGTTTACACATTTGCAGGATGTCTACGGCAATTTTATGTTTGCCGAGGTTGGTGCGCCGGATATATTGTATTTTGTTTTGTTTTCGGCGGTATTTTTGTCGGCAGATTTAGGAGTATCGGCATATAGAAGAAGTGATGACAAACACAGTGTACTTAAATATTGCGGTATGGTTTTAGCTTTGGTTTGCGGCAGTATTTTCGGTTATGCCGCGCTGTATAATATTGTGGATGTTAAGGGCGATTTTACGTCAGCGCATATTTATACACCTAAAAAGGTTACCGACAAAATTATAAATCAGGTCAAACAACCGTTAATGATAGATATTTATGCGGCAAAGGATTATGTCGGTCATAATGCCGATATATATCATTATTATCAGCAGATTACCCGTTTTCTGCAAAAGTATCAGCAACTTTCTGCCGGAATGATTACCGTACACAAGATGATTGTAGAGCCGTTTTCGGAAACGGAAGAAAAAATTTTGGATAGCGGTTTGTTCTTTACCGAAAATTCATACGGAAGTCGTGATTATTTTGGGGCAATAGTGCGTAATGCCGATGGTAAGGAAGACGTTATTAAACAATTTTTGCCGGAAAGACGTATGTTTGCAGAAAAAGATATTGATACGGCAATTTTGAAATTAAGCGAGCCGGCACACAAGAAACGAATCGGCGTATATTTAGACGCTACGCAGGAATTAGACGATTTTAGCGGAGTGTTGCTTAATTTGGAAAATGATTATAATGTAGAGGCAGTTTCCGAATATACTTATGAATTTAATAACAATCTTGACCTGTTGCTGCTGATTAATCCTAAAGAGTTGCCGCCGTATTTTATGTATGCGGTTGATCAATATATTTTACGCGGTGGTAAGACGGTGATCTTTTTTGATTTATATACGGAAGGACAGTCAAAATTTACTAACGAGAGAGATTTGCAGATTGTGAGATTTTTAGATAAATGGGGTGTTAAATTACAACCGGAATTTACCGATTTCGGCGTTGTAAATAAAGATTTCGGCAAATCATTGTATAGTCTTAAATTAGAAACGGCCGCTTCTTTTACGGTAGAAAACGACACATTACAGGTTGAACCTTTTATTGCCGGTAAAGACGGATATGTGGGAGCGGTTATTACCGGTACTTTGTTTTCGCTATATGGCGGAAATCCTTATATAAAAGCTGATTTCGGCGGCAAAATGTTGCCGTATCTGTCGCTTTCTTTGTCGGAAAGTAAAGTAGCGTTGGTGGGTGATGTTGATATTTTGAATGACGACAACTGGATAGATGCTAAATCTCCGGATAAGAATCCGTACAGCGTGATAGCAAAAGCCGGTAACGGTGAGGCCGTAAGAGCCTTGATTGACTATATGACGGAAAATAAAATTTATTCGGAACTTCCGATAAACAGCGAAATGATAAACAATAAAAGTATAGGTGAGCAAATTCAACAGGAGATATTTGCCGGATATGCCGAAGAATACGGACTGTTACAGAAAAAAATTGCCGAAGAAAAAAACGCTTTATATGAAGAAGCCGAAGGTGATATTGACCGAATGGAACAGATGATTCGTGTCGGAGTTTCCGGCAGGAGTTTGGCTAGAGATGAAAAGGCGTTAAACGGTTTAGATTATAAAATGAAAAGGGAATATAATCAAAAAACAGGCAAAATTATGGGGGCAAATATTTTGGCTTGGCCTCTTTTGGCTGCCGTAATTTTGGCAATCATTATTCGTTTGATTAATGCGCATAAGCAACAAAAAATAAAGGAGAAATTTAATGCGTAAAAAATATTTAATAGCGATAATTTTGTTTGTCGTTTTTTCATTGTCGGCACTTGCTTTTTCTTTTTGGTATATAACGCGGCAAAGCGAAAAAAATATGCGGGGGCAATACTTTTTTGCCAATACCCGTAAAAATATCCAAAATATCGGACTTATTAAAATGATAACACCGGAAAACGGAGATATTAATATTTATTATGAAAAAGGGGTATGGCGTTTTATGGAAGCTGCCGATTATTTTATCAATACGGATATGTTGGCCATTTTTTATAAGATGGTGAACGATTCCATTATCGTAACGGTAAATGACGTAGATTTCGGCAGTAAAAAGCTAATGACGGCAAAAGACGCTTCGGAGAGTGAACAGGGAACGCAGGTCGTGGTTTATGATATGGACGGTAATGTGTTGGATGATGTGGTTATAGGGGACGTAACCCAAAGCGGAAAAGAGCGGTTGGCTCGCTATACAAACGGGCATTATGCCTATGGTATCAGTTCGGCGAATCCGTTTTCCGGCGAGGCTTCGGCGTGGATACCTATGCCGCTGCTGGAAGTTAAAAATTATATGCTTGAGTCCTTAAAAATCGGCGATAAAAAACTGAACAGAGAACAGTTGAACGTTTTGATATCATCATCAAAGGTCGTAAAAGATGTTGTTAATGCGGTGAGTTTCGTTTTTTATGACGGCATTGTCAGTCGGCACGATTTTGAAACGGATTTTCCGGACAGTAAAGCAAAACGGATTGTGTTGGAAACCGATGTCGGCGAGGTTTATGTTTTAGATGTGTATAAAATTGACGAAACATACTGGCTATCCGTAAAATTGACAACGACAAAAATTTTTGTACGCGGAGTTAAAGAGTTAGTGGATAGCAATCAGGTGTATTATGCCGACTGGGTATTTCAGCTAAATGAAGAACAGGGGGCTGTTTTATACGAGGCACAGTTATAAAAAAAGCCTGCGTTATGCAGGCTTTTTTATAAGGAATACCGAATTTATTTTGTTGTTAAACGAACGGTATCCTGAGCTATTACCAGCTCTTCGTTAGTTGGGATAACAAATACCTTGACTTGGGAATCCGGTGTTGAAATCATAACCGTTTCACCGCGCTTTTTATTATTATCGTCATCAACTTTAATTCCTAGGTATGAAAGTCTTTCCATAATCAGGCGGCGAACAAGAAAACCGTTTTCACCGACGCCTGCCGTAAAGGCAATGGCATCAACTCCGCCTAAAACGGCAATATATGCACCAATATATTTTATAATGGAATGAACATAGGCATTAGTTGCCAAAATTGCTTTTTCATCACCCTTAAAGTAGCCGTCTTCTACGTCACGATTATCCGAATATCCGCAAAGAGCCAGCATACCGCTTTGTTTATTCATTAAGGTATTAACCTCATCAATGCTTAATCCGTCTTTTTTCATAATGTAGAGCGGAATATACGGATCAATATCGCCGCAACGCGTACCCATAATGATACCGGCGAGCGGTGTAAAGCCCATAGACGTATCTACGCATTTACCGTTTTCAACGGCGCTGATAGAAGCTCCGTTGCCCAGGTGGCAAACAATAATCTTACCTCTTTTGCCGATAAGTTTGGCGCATTCTTCGGAAACAAATTTGTGTGATGTCCCATGAAATCCGTAACGGCGAATTTTGTTGCGCGTATATTGATCTTCCGGTAAAGAATACAAAAATGCTTCCGGAGCCATTGTTTGATGGAAAGACGTATCAAAAACCGCTACTTGCGGAATGTTTGGCAAAGCAGCCTTAACGGCTTTCATTCCGAGAACGTGTGCCGGATTGTGCAGCGGAGCAAGTTCCGATAAGCCGGAAATCCGGGCGATAACATCATCCGTTACCAATACCGACTCTTTGAAAATATCGCCGCCCTGCACAATGCGGTGACCAACGGCAGATAGTTCGTCCATACTGCCGATAGCCCCGTTGAGCAACAGCTTAAAAACGTTGTTAATGGCTTCGGAGTGAGATGGCAAATCCATCTCGTGCTTTTGCTTTTCGCCTTCACCATATTGAATTTTGATAAAAGCGTTTGGCAGACCGATACGGTCGGCAACGCCTTTGCAGATAACGTCATAGTCGGTGCCGTCAAAATTATAAAGTTGGAATTTTAACGAAGAAGAACCACAGTTTATAACCAGAATTTTTTTCATTTTAGTGTCTTTCCTTAGAGTTTATGTTATTTTGTTGCTTGTAAACAGGTAATGGCAATTGCACCAACAATATCTTCGGCGAAACAACCGCGCGATAAATCATTTACCGGTGCATTCAAACCTTGTAAAATCGGGCCGTAGGCCTCACAACCGCCTAGGCGTTGCAATAATTTATAACCGATATTACCGGCTTCCAAATTCGGGAAAATCAAAACTCTGGCTTTGCCGGCAACTTCGCTGTTTGGTGCTTTTTTGGCAGCGACAACCGAATCTAAAGCAGCATCGGCCTGCAATTCGCCGTCAATATGGATACCTGAGTTTTTATATTCATCAGTTTGTAAGGCCTCAATTACCATTTGGGTAGCACGCTTTACTTTTTCTACCGAATCACCTTTGCCGGAGCCTTTAGTGGAATATGACAGCATGGCAATGTTCGGTTCTATGCCGAAATGAATGGCTGTTTCCGCTGCGTTAAGGGCAATATCGGCCAGCTCTCTATCCGTAGGTTCAATAATGATACCGCAATCCGAAAAGATATACGGAACATTATTGGACAACATGATGAAAAATGAAGAAGCACTGCTGCCTTTTTTGGCGGATTTGATAATCTGCAAAGCCGGTCTTACCGTATCGGCGGTGGAATGATCGGCGCCGGAAACCATACCGTCTGCGTGTCCGGATTTAATCATCAATGTACCGAAATAGTTATAGTTTAGAGCCAGTTTAGCCGCATCTTCCCGACTTAATCCTTTTTCTTTACGCAATTCGTAAAGCAAATCGGTGTAGGCTTGCAAATTAGGAGATGTTTCCGGTTTGATTATCGTAATATTATTAAGATTCCAACCGTTTTTGTTATAAAACGCCGTAATGGTATCCGTATCGCCCAAAATTACGATTTTGGCAGCCTGCATTTCCGTAATAATGTGAGCCGCAGTTAAAACGCGTTCATCTTCACCTTCCGGTAAAACAATGGTTTTAACGTTTTGTTTTGCTTTAGCCAAAAGGCTGTTAATATAAGTGCTTTTTATCATTAATTTATGTCCTTGAATGTATTTTTGTATAACCCATAATAAACAACCTATAAACTGAAAAGTCTATAAAAAAGTTTTGCTTTTTATACATATTTGTAATATTGTGATAGAAAATTCGGCGGAGAAGATGAAATGAAACCATTTTGTTTAGCTTTTTTAGTTTTTTTGTTTTGTAAT
>CAYOYE010000021.1:0-8714 GCA_964408115.1 uncultured Azospirillaceae bacterium | reverse complement strand
AACCGCCATTACATAACTCGGATATTCCGATAATATTGTCAAACAACTTTTTATCGTCAATAAAGGCATATAAATCTTCTGATCGCTTAAATTTCATTTGTTACCTGCTATTTAAACTTTTTCAGCCGATACGGATGCGCCTTATAGCAACCCAATATCCGATAATCATCCGAAAAAAACTTCAGCTCGTCCAGTGCATATTGCAAAGCCTTACTTTCTATATGCTGCTCAACTTCAATATAAAACTGGGCCGAAAAGAACTTACCGTTCAATAAGTAGCTCTCTAATTTTGAAATATTAATCCCATTTGTCGCAAATCCGCCTAAAACCTTGTATAAGGCTGCCGGAATATGCTTGGTTACGAACAAAATTGAGGTAATAAAACATCCGCCGTCATCTTGCGGAATTTCCGGTTCTTTTTGCATAACTAAAAATCTGGTGGTATTGTTATCGGCATTTTCAATATTTGCCGCTAAAATATCCAATCCGTAAATTTTTGCTGCCAGTTTTGAAGCTATGGCTGCCTTTGTTTTATCTCGCTCTAATACTATTTTTTCACACGATTTAGCCGTATCTATACGCGGCAGAGCCTTTATATTATGAGCTTTCAAAAAATCACTGCATTGCGCCAGAGCTTGTGGATGCGAAGCTGCGCAGACAATATCCTCCGGTTTTACCCCTTTAACGGCCAATAGCTGATGTTCTACCCGTAAGAAATGTTCACCGACTATATGTAACCCTGCTTTCGGCAATAAGAAATGCACGTCAGAAACCCGTCCGGCATTAGAATTTTCTACCGGTATCACCGCTTTGTCGGCGCTACCGTTTTTAACCATTTCCATAGCAATTTCAAACGTATCACATGGCACATATTCCTGCTCCGGAAACAGCTCCATACAAGCAATATGTGAATAGGCCCCCGGGACACCCTGATATACAATTTTTTGCATAATACCTCTTTCTAATTTACAATTATTACTCACAGCATAAATAAAAAACCGTCTTTGTCAACTGCCAATAAAAACTTATCTAATCGTCAGGTAATAAATTTTCGTTAATTTCCAAAACCTGTATATTATCGGCAGAATCAACGCTTTTCAAACGTAACCATTGCGGATAATTTTTACATCCCAATATTTTGCCGTACAATTTATCACAATTTTGTAACGGCTCTTTATAATAATCATCATCTTTAATTTCTATCGGTAAAACAACGGTTTTAGCGTGATGTTTTTTTATCAGACGCACCACCTCTTTTTCATCGGTAGATTTTAAAATCAGATGATTATCTACAATTCCCTCTACATTACGGTGATATGGCGAAGCTATGGTCGGTTGTTCGGCATACCACAAAATAAAAGGTGCATCAAACGTATCTGTAATAACGGCCCCGTCAGAAAGCCGTATTTTAGCAATTCCCCGAATATTTACACCCGGTTCAAAATCAAGCGGTTTAGTCAGTTCATATTTTTTAGACATATCAATCATAAAACCGATAATTTCTAACAGGCACAACAACACTACCAGCCCGACAAAACCCTTGTTTTTTATTTTCAAGCCGTTCAATCCGTACGAAACGGCTAACGCGGCAAACAAAGATATATAACCCGAAAAACGTATTGCCCATAAACCGAGCAAAAAGTAACCGCCTAAAAAGATAGCTGCCAGCCATATAAACGGCCGATTTTCTTTTTGCTTCACTCTCATAATCAGTGCGCCTATTCCTAACAAAGGATAAATTAAGAAAAACGCACCCGTTCCGTTTTGCATTTCCGATGTGCGGGCTATAAAGCTCTCTTGTATGCTTTCATCTAACGGTGAAGACATAAAACCGCCAAAATATAAAACAGCTGCCAGCGCAACGGCTAAAGTGCCTAAACACAATGTTTGTCTGAATATGCCTCTGAATTGTTCCGCTATTGCCACACTAACCGCTACATAAACGGCTATACCGGCAAATAAAACCGAAATTCTCCCGTTATCCGGATATAACCATCCCTGATACGGTGCATCAAACAACCAGGCTAGCGTAACACCTAAGGCATACACTACCGTAAATTTTTTTAATGCGGCATACGAATAACCGAAAAACACATAACAACCAAACAGAAACAATAAAATAAGCGCAAAAAGCACCAGATTTTCTACCGCAACCCATAGTCCGATTGCCGAAACTACGGCTGCAACAATAATCGGCTTATCTTTTTTGTTATGTAAAAAACACAACAATTCCCAGAAAACAACGGCTGCCATAAACACATCTGCCGCATGATGATCCGGCCGGTAAAATAAAAATATTTTCCGAAAATTTGCCTGCACCGTCAATAACAGCGCCAACGCTACCCGACTGCGTAAATCAAGAACGGAATGTCCGATTTTTTGCAAAAAAGTAAATGTTAGCAACAAAAACAACGGAGATACCAACAAACCTCCGCAAAAAACCGCCTCTTTCAGCGAATAAAACAGCATAAACGGTAGCGAACATAACAATAAAACCATATCCAGCGGACGTGTCCAATGGCTTATTTCACCAAACGGATAATCGGTTAGCATAAACTTTTGTTCACGCCAAGTAGGATTTTTAAACCATTCCAACAATCGCAGGGCTAATGTATAATTATCCGTATCAATATACGCACCGTCCCAACTGCGGTAACTAAAAAAATAAGCCGTCAAAATCAGCAAGAGGTAGCCGAAATTTTCCGTAAAATATTTTGCATTTTTTACCATTTTATCGGCCCCTTGCTATCACTATTTGAAAAATTTATTGGTTTTCGGAAAACCGAACGGTACCTGTTTACCAATCTGCGCCCGATGTCCTATCCAAGCCAACAAATCTTTTTCCGTCCCTATTCCACCGGAACGGCTGTAGCTGAAGCCTTCTTCTCCGTTGAATATCTGAATATCCGAAATATTCCCGTCTTTATATTTTTGCAATAACACACCATGCCCTCGCGCCATTGTCGGTATTTCTTCCATCTTGAACACTAACAGACGTCTGTTTTCACCGACTACCGCTACATAATCGCCGGTTACTTTCAAACAGAACCGCATATTTTCATCATCTGCCAGATTCATAATTTTTCTGCCGTTGCGGGTTTGTGCCAAAATATGATTTTCATCTACCACAAATCCATAACCTTTATCCGAGGCAATTAAATACGACACGCCTGTTTCATAAACAAAAACGGAAACAATCTCATCATTGTTAGCCAAATCTATCATCAGGCGCACCGGCTGACCGAAACCGCGTCCGCTCGGAATATCTTTAGCGGCAATATTAAAGAATTTGCCCTTATTATCCAGCAACACGATTTTATCCGTTGTTTGTGCATGTAAAGCACAGAGTAACGCATCATCATCCTTAAACTTAAATTCTTCGTCTAAAGCGGTATGACCTTTAATGCAACGTATCCACCCTTTTTGTGAAAGTATTACGGTAATCGGCTCTTTTTCTATTAAGGCCTCTACCGGAACGTCTATATCGGCAGGAGCTTCGGCAAACTCCGTACGTCTACGTCCCAGCTGCGTTTTTTTACTGTATTTTTCTTTAGTCTTTTTAATTTCTACCGCCAGAGCTTCCCAACGTTTTTTCTCATCATCCCGTAAAATTTCCAAACCGGATTTTTCTTCCAACAGATCATTATGTTCGGCATTTATCTGTTCTTCATCTAATTTACGCAGATTTCGTAGTTTCATATTCAAAATAGCTTCTGCCTGATTATCGGTCAGTTTGAACTCGCGCATCATAACGGCCTTTGGTTCATCTTCTTCCCGAATAATCCTGATAATCTCATCCAAATTCAGATAAGCTGTTAGGTATCCTTCCAAAATTTCCAGTCTGGCATTAATTTTAGCCAACCGATAATTAACTTTGCGTAACAAAACCGTATTGCGATGAACAAGATAATCATGTAGAACTTCTTTTATGCTCATAACCCGCGGAACGCCGTCTAAATCCAATACATTCATATTCATATTGAATTTACATTCCATATCGGTTTGGCGGAACAGCTGTTCCATTAGCATTGTTGCGTCTATTGTCCGATTTTTAGGCTCTAAAACAATCCGCACGTCCTGTGCCGATTCATCACGAATATCATTCAAAAACGGCAGTTTTTTATTTATCAACAGATCTGCAATTTTTTCTATCAATTTGGATTTTATCACCTGATAAGGTATTTCGGTTACCACAATTTGATATTGCCCGTGTCCCAAATCTTCGGTTGTCCATTTTGCCCGTACCCGAAAACTGCCCTTACCTTGTTTATAGTTATTCAGAATTGTTGCAAAAGAATCAACAATTACGCCTCCGGTCGGAAAGTCCGGACCTTTAATTTTTTGTACCAGCGGCTCATCATCACAATCCGGATTTTCTATCAGATATAGCAGAGCATCACTGATTTCGCTCAAATTATGCGGTGGAATATTGGTTGCCATACCAACGGCAATACCCATAGAACCGTTGCATAACAGGTTTGGCACCATTGCCGGCATAACCGAAGGTTCGCTTTCTTCTCCGTCGTATGTATCTACAAAATCAACGGCATCATCATTTAATCCGTCCATCAAGTCCATAGCAAATTCGGTTAATCTGGCCTCGGTATAACGCATAGCCGCTGCGCCGTCTCCGTCAATATTTCCAAAATTTCCCTGCCCGTCAACCAGCGGATACCGAACGGAAAAATCCTGTGCCAAACGCACCATAGCGCCATAAACGGCGCTATCGCCATGCGGGTGATATTTACCGATAACGTCACCCACCACGCGTGCGCATTTCTTAAACCCGTTTTTCGGATCAAGGTGTAACTGCCGCATAGCAAACATCAATCGGCGATGTACCGGTTTAAGTCCGTCCCTGACATCCGGTAACGAACGCGACACAATGGTTGACATTGCATACGATAAATACCGTTTACTTAATTCTTCGCCTAATTGTACGTCTTTGATTTTTGCACTTTCTTCTACCATATTTTCACCTAAATTTTATGATATAACTTTTTCACATTCAGTAATCCGACCCGATTATCCGGCAAGCGTAAATTGTGCTGACTTAAAAAATTTTTTGTTAAAAATCCGCCGGTCATTGTTAATACATCAGCAACTTCCGCATATTCGGGAGCATAATTTTTATCAACAATATAGTGAGGATATGCGTATAGTCTGTCCTTATACGGAATTCCGACTTCGGCACATACCGCCCGCCCTGTTTTGGGCGAAATATATTGTAAATCAGACGTTTTTCCGGTTATGGCACATTTATATGTATCTAAACCAACGCCTAAAAAATCCAGCAAATAATATTCAAAAAAAGAATAGTAAACCAACCAGTTTTGTTGATGTATATGTTGAAAAAAATCTTTTATCATATTGAAAAGATTTCCTAAATCATCATTTTCAGCAACACAAATATCAGTCAGGCGGCACAACGAAGACAACGCATCAATTTTATCGGGATCCGTTAGAAAATCTGCCGTATATGACTTAATCAGCTCAACTCCCTTAAAATTAAACATATTTTCTTCAACTCGGGCATACGCATTAAACGAAATATAATTCCCGAGCTGATATATTCCCAAAGACCGCTTTGTATGCGCACCACTGACAAAACCGGTAATTTTTCCGCGCTGCGGACACACTAAAGTCAAAATCAGCGACTTTTCGCCATGATTTCTAATTTTTATTATGTATCCCTCACCGCTAAACTGCATCTCAATAACCGCTGATTATTTTTTTGCGCAATTCGTCAAAAGCCATTAATTCGCTAACCACACGTTCCATATCGGCCAAGGCTATGGAGTTTGGCCCGTCTGACAAAGCCTTATCCGGATTTTCGTGCGTTTCAATAAATACGGCTGCAACACCGACCGCCACAGCGGCTCGCGCCAAAACCGGAGCAAATTCCCGTTGTCCGCCGGTACATCCGCCTAACCCACCCGGTTGTTGTACCGAATGAGTTGCATCAAATATCAACGGATACCCGCTGTCTGATGCCATCTGCGGGAAAGCACGCATATCCGTAACCAAAGTATTGTAGCCGAAACTTGTTCCCCGTTCGGTAATACAGATATTATGATTTCCGGAATCTTCGGCTTTTTTCACAATATTTTTAACATCCCATGGCGCAAGAAACTGTCCTTTTTTAATATTAACGACCTTACCGGTACGAGCTGCCGTCACAACCAAATCCGTTTGCCGACATAAAAACGCCGGTATTTGCAGCATATCTACATATTGTGCCGCAATTTCACATTGTTCGCGTTCATGCACATCTGTTACAATCGGCAAATCCGGATATAATTTCTTGATTTCGGCGAAAGTACGCATTCCTTCTTCCAAGCCGACACCACGCGCGCCGTTAATTGACGTACGGTTAGCCTTATCAAAAGATGCCTTAAAAATATACGGTATTCCCAATTTTTTGGTTATTTTCACCATTTCGGAAGCTATAAAAACGGCATGTTCCCGACTTTCTATCTGACAAGGTCCGGCCACAAGTGCTAACGGAAGATTATTTCCCAGTGTTACCTTTCCGACATTTACTGTTTTCTGCTCCATTTTATTCTCCTTTTAAAAGTTAATGCGCGTAAACACAAACAATACGTTTCCGTCATTTTTAATTCCCGGGACATAAGCCGCATGCAAATTTATGTTACGATACCCTACCCCGACCAACGGCAGCGGTAACGGTACCGGAATATAGGCATATTCGTGACGTTGAGTTAAACCCAAAGCATAACCTATACCGGCACGCCATTGCTTTTTATCTCCGGCTACGGCATACCATTGTCGGGCATAGCCGAAATAGGTTTCCACATACGAATTAGAGTCCTTAAAAGCCATAGCGTATATACCGGACCAGGTATCTTGAGAATTGGTATGCGAAATACCAAAACCGGCACCCCAAGCATTTTCATTATATTTATCAATATGTTCCTGATCATAGGCCAATCGGTTATGCCAAGCATAAAACGGTACATATAAATCATAGTTATGGATGCAACGCATTTGCCCTATATCATCCAGTAAAAAATTACCCCAATCAGCTAAAATGCCTGCATTTGCGGAACTTGCCGTCAACAATGCGCTTAAAAAAAATGCTTTTGCCAAAAATTTATTCATTCTTTAGTCCTGTTCTTTATTTTCGTTAGGTGCAACAATACCGCAAGATATTACATATTTCAAGCATTCTTCAACACTTAAATCTAATTTAATAACATCATTTTCCGGTACGAATATCAAAAATCCCGAAGTCGGATTAGGTGTAGTCGGAACAAAAACACTGACTGTCCGTTCGCCGGTTTTGGCATCAATTTCGCCACCCGTACTTTCTTTGCTGACAAAGGCCAGCGTCCATAAACCTTTACGCGGATATTCCACCAATACCACCTGACTGAACGAACGTGATTTTTGCGATAAAAACGTTTCAACTATTTGCTTTACAAGCGAGTATATACTGGAAACAATCGGCATTTTTTTGATTATGCCTTCCCAAATGCGTACAAAAAAACGCCCGATATATCCGGTTGTCAACATACCGATTATTACCATAGCCATAATCAACAACAATAAGCCCAGCCCCGGTACGGCATACGGAACGAAATCGCCGATTTTCCATTGTTGGGGAATTATATTACTGGTAACTTCATTTACCCATATCAGCAAATTATACGACATATAAATTGTAATTGTCAGCGGTGCGGTAACGATAATACCGGTAAAAAAGTAATTTTTTAACTTACTGCCAAACCTACCTGTTTGTTTTGTTTCTTCCATTTTTAGTTCCTTGCAATATCATTAATGATAATCTGTAAATTTTTACGCCCTTGCCATACGTCTGTTTTTATATTACCGACAACGTCAAAAAGTTCGCCATCGGCATGCAATAAAGCATTACCGATTTCACTATCGGCACACCGAAAAGCTATGGCTTTTAAGTATCCGCCCAGAGCCGTAGTCAAAATACATTTAACATGTCCGCTTCCGACAATCTGTGCTTTAGTGATTTTAACTTTATTAATGCGTACCAACGGTTCCGGATTTCCTGCACCATACGGTTCAAGCTGCATAAGCATATCGGCAAATTCATCATTTATGCCGTTAAGGTTTACAACGCAATCCACATTCAAAACTGGTACAACTTTTTCAGCACCCAAACGTTGTTGCACATATTCACCGACAAACTTTTTAAATTCAGGTATTTTATCTTCGGACAACGAAAACCCTGCCGCCATAATATGTCCGCCGCCTTTGGTTATTACACCTTTTTCTTTAGCGGAAATAATCAATGCCCCTAAATCCACACCGTCCACCGAACGGGCAGACCCTTTAACCTCATCTGTTTCAACAGACATCACAAAAGCCGGCACGTTATAACGTTCTTTGAGCTTTCCGGCTACAATACCGACAACTCCCTGATGCCAATTATTGCCATAAGCAAAAGCAATCGGATATTCCTGTTGTTCTTTTTCCACCTGCTCAATGGCTTCCAACAGCACATAATTTTCAATTTCCTTACGTTCGGTATTAAACTGATTGAATTTTTGTGCCAAATCCGTCGCTTCGTTTTCATCTTCGCAACATAAGAGCCGACTGCCGAGTGACGCATCACCGACCCTGCCGCACGCATTAATACGCGGTCCTAAAACAAACCCCAGATGATAAGATGCCGGAGCCGTATTTACCTCGGCAACCTCCAATAATTTTTTCAGTCC
>CAYOYE010000020.1:0-9587 GCA_964408115.1 uncultured Azospirillaceae bacterium | reverse complement strand
GGCGTTAAAATTACTTTTACGCGGCTTTGTCCCATATAAAATTCGTCACCGTCTTTAACCGACATATCCAATCCGCTAATCCGGTTTTGTTCAATTTCCGAACCGAAAACACGCGCACCGAATTTTTCTTTGCATACCTCGTTACCGTTGGTGTGGTCTTCATGGTGGTGTGTTACAAAAATATATTCCGGTGTCAAATTTTCCTGCCGACAAACACAAAATATCCGCTCGGCTTCAGCCGCGTCTATGAGTGCCGTTTTACCGGTTTGTTCGTCAGTTACCAAATATGCGTAATTATCCATATATCCGGCATGACAAAGAACGGGTCTTATTTTTATGCTCATTTTACATCCTCCAAAGTCGGAAAATAATCCGTATTAGCCAGTTTATAAAAAGAAAAAGTAAAATCAATTAATCCGGCAACATTATGCAAATTGCTGTCATTCAGCATAGTGGCTGCCAGTTGCGGTCCGTATGGCGGACGTTTCATTGCGCGGGACATCTGCCGAGCCTCGCGAAAATAATCGTAATTAATATGTGAATTCAGCTTCAATGCCCGTTCTGCGATACAATCTTCCAAAGTGGCATACATTTTATAGCGATACTCGGCATTTTCATCATCAACCGGTTTTAATCCGTGTTTTTCGTACCACACCTCATCCAAATAGAGCGAATTTGCCTGCACAGCCAACCTTGACATTCCCCAGTCGGTATAAATACCTGCCGTAGAAATAAGTAACGACGGCGGCACGACATCAATTTTTTTCAACAAATTTTTAATAAGGTATCTTACCCGTACATCACCTTGCAGACGCGTAAACACATCATATTTTTCGGCTTTTTCTTCCAGCAGTTTGATATCGCTTTCACTAATTTTATTTTCTACCGACAAGCGTTCGTTTATTTTTTCTACCTCTGCCCGCTCTGACGTAATCGCTTCGTTCACCTTTAGTACCAGCGGCAACAAAATGCGAATAAAAGTCCGGTGTTTATCGTCACCATCATCTACCTTTTGCCAGTCGGACGGCAGCCGCAAAACATAGATACGCGGAAATTTTCCGTTCATTTGCGAAAAGTCGTTATAATTATTTTTGATAAATAATTCTTCAACCTCACCTGTTGTGGCAGATTTCACCCAAATTGCCCCGTTTCTTTTTTCCATAATCATTTTAGCATCAAGCGGAGCTATACTGCAAAAAAACAAAAATATGACGGCGCAAAATTTTTTCATTCTTACTCTTTCAGTTTAACTTCCTGCAGTTGCGGTATATATTTTTTCAGGGTGCGAATTATCAGGTTATTTAAGGTCAGTTGAGCGTGCGGACAACCGGCACAATGTCCGGAAAACTCCAATTCCAACACCCCATCGGAATAGTTGATTATGCGCACATCACCGTTATCGCGTTTCAGGGTCGGACGTATCAGCGAATCCAATACCGCACCCAGCAATAAAGCATCATCCGCCGAATTTTGTTCGGTAAGCAGCGCCGAATTAGCGGCAAAAAAGTCATCTGCTTCCGCCAACACCAACGGCAGATTATTTTGCTTTGTTGTTGCATCCGCAAATTTTACCGCCAACAGATTATCGGCAAACAAAGCATATTCAACCCCGTCTAAAGCCGTTATGTTTGTGATAATTTCCGCCTGATACGGTGTTTGCCGATTGGCATATAAAGCCTGTCCGTTGCCGGTTATAGCGGTCGGCAAAAATAAATTAATCAGCTTGTCATCACCGGTATTTTCTAATTTAATCTGCATTTTTTTCCGTTTGTAAAAAAAGTTCAACTTGTTGTGCCGCCGCCAAGGCCCGTAACAGGTAATAATTCTGTACTAAAAGATGATTCGGGGCAAACGAGCTGTCCGAACAGGCATTCCGTACGGTCAGCGGCTTAAATTCTGCCGTTTTTTTCAAAGATGACAGCAGGAAAGTCCATTCCGTATAAGCATCTTTATCCAAAATTATTTTTTTGAAATCCGTTCCGGCGGCTTTAAGCATCTGCCATTGAGCAAAGGCATAACCGCGGTTATAATAAAATAGATCATCGGCTTTAGTATCAAACAAATCGCTACAATGCTCCTGTTGATAATCTTCGGACTTACGGGTTATTTTTTGCAAATTACCGCTTATCTTGCGCAACAACGCCGTTAAATCGTCATCCGTAGGTAAAAACTCGCTATCGCCGTTAAAGTGCAACAACTCTTTGCGCGCCTTACGGTACTGCACATTTGATGACGGGGCTATAGACATGCCTTTAGCTCGGGAAAGCAGCCAAACATTCGGGGCATAGCGCAAATAGGCATACGCTTTTTTAGCCTCTTTTTGTTGCTTTTCGGAATTATAGCGAAAATTGCGCACAACCGCGGCATTATCGCGTACGGCAGACATTACGCCTATCTGAAAATTCGGCATATTATCCAGTACATACGCCGGAAAAAATATCGGCAAATTCGGGGTCCACATTTTTTCATCTATTTCACGCCGAATCAAAAAGGCCATACTGTTCAGCAACTCGGATTTTACCGTTTTTTCCGCCGGCAGTTTATATTCGGTTGTTACATCCATATTTTCCACCACTTTACTGCCGATAAAATAATAAAACAGCAAGAAAGACGGAACCGTCAACAAAATAGCTTTCCACGAATCGGAAAGTGTTTTACCGATTTTTTTGCTATAGCGGTACACTGCCGTTTTACGCAAGCGGAATTTGCGAATTTTTTTCCACAACAGCGCCGGCAATGTCCGAATCCACTGCCCGATTTTCGGCAGTTCGGCACATAGTTTTTGCTGCTTTTCCCGATAAGGATATCGGCGCAAAAAGGCGACAGTTTTGCGCGCCTTTGCCGGCAACGACAAAACCGTTGCTTTCAGTTTCAAATATATGTCTTTAAGATTTTTCATTTTTTCTCCGTACCACCCTAAGGATTTCGCGAAAATCAATTACACCTGTTATTTTAGCCGTTATCAAAAAAATTACAAGTGCGAAGATGCCTAAAACACCTAAATAAAAAAACAGATGCCATTTAGAAGCCGCCAACCATTTGCCGTAAACATCTTCTGCGAATCCGCGCATTACCCACACAACCGCGCCCATAAACAAAGAGCCGAAAATTATTTTAGCCATTTTCAACATCAGCGGTTTGGTAAACTGCCAATATCCGCGTTTTTTCAGCCCGACAATATACTGCAAAAGCGAAACAAAGGCAGCAACCGTAGTGGCACACGCGATTCCGACGTGTCCGAACCGGCGCATTAAAATCAGGTTAAGCACAAAGTTTGTTATAAACACAACTGCGCTGTATTTTACCGGCGTTACCGTATCTCCGCGGGCAAAAAAGTTCGGCATAAGCGCTTTTGTCATCACATAACAAGGCAGCCCGACCGAATAGGCAATAACGGCATACGCGGTTTTAGTGGCATCCGAGCTTAAAAAACGCCCATGTTGAAATAAAAGCCTAACAATCGGTTCTGCCAAAACAATCAGCAAAACGGCAGCCGGAAACGAGAGTAACAAGCCGTATTCTACCGCCTGATTTTGCGTATGGTGCGCCTCCTCTGTTTTTCCGGCTTTCAAGGCTTTTGATAAAACCGGCAGCAGGGCCACGCTAATAGCAGCCCCAACCACCCCAAGCGGAAGCTGTTGTAGGCGGTTAGCATAATAAAGCCACGAAATGGCTCCGGTCCCGACCAGCGACACCAGAATCGTATCTACTGCCATATTTATCTGATAAATACCGGCCCCGACAACCCCCGGAGCAATCCGGCGAAACAAGGTGCGAATCTCCGGATTATGTAGAATTTTAGCAATATGAACATACGGCGGAATCCGAATCTCCTGCCGGCGGAGAAAATAGCGTAACCACAACACTTCCAGCACACCGGCCAGCGTTATACCGGCAGCGATACCATGCGCCGGAGTCGGCGTAAACGGAGCAAAAACAAACGCTGCCGCAATCATGGTCAGGTTGAGGATAATCGGCGCAGTTGCCGGCGCGGCAAACTTATCAAAAGAGTTTAGAATACCTCCCTGAAAAGAAACAACCGAAACCAACAGTAAAAACGGAAAAGTTATACGACACAGCGAGGTTGCCAGCGCAATCTTATCGGGATATTCGTGAAACCCAGGAGCTAAAAAGCCGACCACATACGGCATAAAAACTTCAAACAGCAAAACAAACAAACCGACAAACAGCACTAAAACGGCAATAGCCTGCGCGGCGAAAAAAATTGACTTTTTTTTGCCGTCTGTCAGCAGTTTTTGTGAAAACAGCGGGACAAACGCGCTGGTAAACGCCCCCTCGGCAAACAGGCTGCGAAACAGGTTCGGCAACTTAAACGCCACGACAAAAGCATCGGCAATTGCGCCGGCTCCTAAAAAATCAGCCAAAACCATATCGCGCAAAAAACCGGTTACGCGACTTATTAACGTTAGGCCACCAAATGTGGCAACAGATTTAAATAAAGACATTGTTCTCTCAAATTAAGTTATTTTGTACAATTTAGCGCATTCTACGGCATTTGTATAATAAAATCCTATTGTTTATAACATTTATTTTAAAAAACTTTTACGAAAACTCTTGACAAAAGATTTTTTCAATGTTAAAGTTAGACAAAATGATGAATTTGAGGATACGACAATGTCTACAGAACAACAGATAAACAGACGTGAAACTTTCGCTAAGAAGCATGCGAAAGTGCTTACATCATCGTCTTGTGAAAATGTGCAGATTAGCAAGAGTATGCTTAAAGCGCTTGACAGGGGCTTTGAGCCGATTACCAAAGGCGAAAACCAAAATGTGAATGTTAATCAAAAAAGCATAAATATGATTGAGCAGAGTCACAATGCGGTTAATCGCGGTTTTACAAGAGGAACAGGCATAGATCGGTAGTTGGACTGTGTTTATAATTTGATTTATTTTTCATGTTTTTCTCTAAAGTCTCCGATACCTGTGGAGACTTTTTTTATTGGATTATTTCCGGTTCTCCGAACAGGCATTAAGCAACATAACGGGTTTTAAGCCATAAAAAAAGCACCCTGCAAAAATTTTACAGGGTGCTTTAAAGGTTATTTACCACTCATCTTTATACTTCAATCGCGGATCATTTAAGCGCTCTTTATACTCTGAATCTGCAACTTTTCCGGATTCTTCTGTTACTTTACTCATATCCGTATACTTATCAACATACTTTTCTCTAATAATAAAACCATTCTCATCTTTAGCTATTTGATTATAGTCACCAAACAGATTGCTACGATCAAAGTAACAGTAAGTAGTTGCAATACCCTCAAGTGAACCACGCCGTACCGGAAATACATTCCAATAAATACTGTTTGCACCGTCTTCACTATAATATACAGGATATCCGGTCATAGCACTTACT
Source organism: uncultured Azospirillaceae bacterium (assembly GCA_964408115.1). Lineage (GTDB taxonomy): Bacteria > Pseudomonadota > Alphaproteobacteria > RF32 > CAG-239 > RUG410. The sequence continues at coordinate 4,207 of CAYOYE010000020.1, read as the reverse complement.
ATATCACCATATTGTGCGTCCGGATATAAAAAGCCCATAAACGTTGCCCAACCGATAGATTTTTTACCTTCGGGCGAATCACCACCAATAGATGTTGGAACACCATTATATATCGGTAAAACCTGACTTTTTAACCAGGTACTTTGCTGGAAAGTCATTGGCCGATACGCATTAACATCCGTAGACGATAAAACATAGGCATTTAACTGATTCTGCTTACCGCTTTCATCCGTATAAACTATTCTGTTTTTCAAACCGGATAAAGCAGTTAACGTCAATTCATTTGCGCTTAATTCCCCTGTTGAGGTAGTACCGTTACCGTTATTTACCGTAAATTGAGCATTACCGCTAATGCCGATTTTCGCCCCACTTACATTTTCAGAATCTATACCGGCAGAAATTTCATTATATGTCGGATTATGCGCTGACGGGTCATAATCTTTGTTCTCTTCTACTGATTTAGCAATATTGTCATTACTGATAGGTGCAACATAAAAGCTACCACTTTCATGAACCTCTGATGCATTACTATCGCCAATTTTTACCAAATCACCACTTTCTGCCACCAAAAAGCCATTTGGCACCAGCGTAATTACCCGACCGTATCCCGGAGGACACTGCGGAGCGGCTACCAGTCCGGTAAACGGAGAACCCCATGTACCGGTTTGACCGTTTTTATTCAAATCACTTACCATTGTGCCACCTATTGTTGCATCCAATGTATGATTAGTGTTTTCTATTCCCTCTACTTCGAGATTTGTTCCACCCTTAATCTCTTTATAGCTGTTATTAACTACATAAATACCTTTAGTGATAAAGTCCGGCAAAATATCGCTCAAACGCGCTCCACCTCGGGTAGTCAGCTTAATATCGTGCATAACCGAGGTATACGCCGGATTAACCATATAGGTATCGTATCTCGTATTTGCATTTTCACCAGCCAGTATTGACGGAACAGAGGCATCATTATTGGCGACAAAACGGCTGGCTTTTACAACACCACCGCCCTGATTGGCTTCACGCAAATTATCAGGGTCCGCAGGAACCTCGGATACTTCAACCATGCCTGCGCGGATATAAACCGAGCCTTTGTCACCGCTTGTCATCTTTTCCTTATCCAAAGTGCTGGCAGTATCAATAGTCAAAACCTGTGTAACGTTACCTTCATTTTTTTCTTGAAATACATTAATACTAGCTTCTGGATCATATTGATTACCGACAGCAACATATTTTTGCCCTTCTGACGCATTACCTATAACCATATTTCCGCCAACGGCAACATCATATTCACCTGTTTCTTTTTCACCTGTTTCTTTTAGTTTGTTTTCATATTTAGCTATAGACGCATTTCCATAAGCATCGCCGTTCGGATAATTTCCCTCTGCATTGCCGTTGCCTTTAACACTAAATAGAGTATTACCACCGTTTATCACGCGCAAGTTAGCATCTGCCAAATCTACATGACCATGTTCAAATACCGTACGGTGTGCATCATTCGTGCTAACGCCGGAGTTATTCAACTCACCAAATATTTTCATCTGGTTATTCTGCATTTCGGCACTTATTTTATCGGAGCCGAGCTTTAATGTACCACGCGTTGTATCTTCTATATAGCCTAATGCTTGCAAGTTGATTGATGATGCCGCGCCAACAATTTGTCCATGAGTTGCGTCATCTAATTGTGTTAATGTGATTCTGGCATCATGAGCATTGGTTGTACTGTCGTTTGAACGATTAGCACTTCCATAGCCCAGCGAAATACCGTTATTATCTGCCCAAATTTCCGTAGGAGTAGTGCCGGCAGAAGAAGCTGACGGTGCAAACGCATGAATACCACTGCTATCAACGTTAAGCCATGCTTGTTCGGCATCTACCTCATCCGATCCGACTTTCAGGCTTTTGGCACGAACTCTTGCCGTATCAAGTTGCGTTGCCGCTAAAATACCGTCCACCTTGGCATTTGAACCGATACGAACCGGAAATGTCGGGGTTGTCACATAAGAAACCTCTAATCCGTCAGCTGATTTTACGCCGCCCCCAGCAATAACAATTGAATCATCATTGTTACCCATATCACCATAAACCGCAAACGTTTCGTCACCCATAATGGTAGCTTTAGCCGTACGAGTATTGTCATGCTGCGCATGTAACGCATATACATAGCTATTATCAACAATATTATATCTTCCGATATGCACTTCCGAATTTCCCGTAGCCAAATCTACCGAGCCGGTGTTGGTAATTGCGCCATTATCACCTACCTCAAAGTTGTAGTTATCGGTTTCGTTTTCACCGTCCATAACCCGATTAAACGCCAAGCGATCGGCACTTGCCAAAAACTGATTCTTACCAGCCTGCAAAATACCTCTGATATAGGCACCGCTATGCGCTCCGTCTACATCTTGATCGGGATTTGCAACGTATAACGAATAAGGAGAGGCATTTTCAGCTTCATCACCGCCCAAATTTTCGGTATTGATAATTAAGCGGCGAACATTACGAATGCTATGCAACGAAGTGTTCTCCATATACGGATCGGCAGCATCTGCCGACCCACCGCCTAAATACAAATCCGTACGCATGGTGTTTTCCCAGCGGGCAGAATTGTCATCGGCACCGCTTTCATCAATACGCGACAAATATTTAGGGTTGTCCGTACTGGCCGTTCCATCAGCCACAACATCCGAAGAAGCAATCATAACCGAATATGTTTTGGAATTATCACCGCTAAATATTGAGGTATAGTTATCGCCTTCCAATTTCCAGATACCTCCGACACCTTTTGCCGAATGTTCTCCGGTAACATAACCACCGCTAGCGCCGATTAATGACGCAATACGCGCCGTACGTTCTTGTCCTAAACCGTTTTCAACGTCATTTTGAGCCGGAAACAATACAAAGGTCGTCAGGTTGGCGCTGTCTTTGGCTTTTACCACTCTTATTTTCGGCGTATCATAGCTGTATAAAGAAGTTGTCACATTAAAGTTGTACGGCAGATAATTTTTCAAATCATCACCGCTTACCTCTTTAACTCCGGTGGCATCATCCGGCATATCTTTGATAATATTGGTATAATTAGCTTTAACGTAAGCCTCGGCAGCGTTCATATAAGTACGCATTGTGGTTGCGGTATTTATATCGTCAACTTCCATTGTCCGCTCTGCCGATTTTTTATACATAGTCGGAGTAACTACGGCGATTAAACCCAGCATAGCCAGCGCTTCAATCATTAAGCTACCCCTTTGCGTAACCGTTTTTTTGAAGTTATGTTTTTTCATCTTAGTTCTCCTCCATAATATTTCATTTTATATAGCCGACTGATTTGCCGCCGCCTGTTGTTTTTCTTTATACTGTTTGGCCATTTGGTTACAATGCCCGTTTATATCGGTATTCGGCATTCTTTTATAGGCAAACAAACAAGTTTTTCCGCTCCGACACGTTGTTTTGAAATCGGCATCATCCCAAAATGGCGAATCGCCGTCAACCTGTTCTTCCGCTCGTTGCGGAGCATTACGTCCCTCTAACTTGCACGAAGTACTACTTTCGCAGGTAACCCACCCATAGTGATCACCCACTTTGTCTTCTTTAGCCAAATAATTCACAAAAGCCGGTATAGGTTGGCGTTTTTGTTCTTTGCCCTGTTCTTCCGTTTTAGCCAGCCACCTGTCCGGAATTTGGATAAACGACACCACATAACGCTCGGTAGATCTGATGCAGTTTTCCATAACTTTGGCCTTACCCTTACCGGCACTACCGGAATATACAGGGTTATCCAAACAAAACAGCTTGTTTGTAACCGTCCACGCATTGTCATCACTGTCACCGACTTTTATATCATACCCCATTGGCAGATTATCTTTAAATGTGGTGTAGCCGACATCTAAATCAGAACTTATTGTTACGGCCTTATTGCCGGCAACTCCGTATTTGGCACGATAAAACAGCATTTCACATTCCAGTGTGCGATATGCAGCAGTATGCTCGGCTTTCAGGCGTTCTACCAAAATTGCCGATTTTATTTCGCTCACTGCACTTTCTTTATCAGCGCGGGGCGATATATTATAAAAACTAAGGGCCACCATAATCGTTGCCAATAATATCCAAATATACATATCATACCTCGTAAAAAGCACACATCTTTATTGTGTTCATAGTATCATAAGAAAAATATGAAATCTATATTTCTTTGCAAAACATAGATTTTTTT
>CAYOYE010000019.1:0-9750 GCA_964408115.1 uncultured Azospirillaceae bacterium | reverse complement strand
AAAATTATAAACGGCACTATCAAAAACAGTGAGCTTTGTCAGATTAATTTATTCGGGCAGATTTTCGGCCTTTTCCATACCAAACCACAGCGAGGCAAGTAGGGGCAAATAAGAGGCGTATTTTTTACTTTTCAGCCACTGCTTTTTTTGTTGCAAAATATGTTTATAAGCATATTGCGGTTGTGTATGTGCCAACAGTAAAAGAGCTGTTTGCTGCTGTTTTTTTTGTAAAAATGCCGCGGCTTTTTCCGTTCGTCCGGCAGCTAAATAGGCGAGTGCCGTTTTAGCCTGTTTGCTTTTAGCTTTCCATAACAGTACAACGCAACTATCTATAATTTCGGCGGAAAATAAGCACTTCTCGGCGGACTTTTGCTGCTTTTTTAAGATATTTATTCGGCTTAATTTTTGTAGGTGGCGCAGCTTAAAATTACGCAACAGCAATATAATGGCAATAACTATTATTATACCGACCGATATACAAAAAAGATATTCAAAATATTTTATAAACATTTACACTATATTAGCATTTTGTTATTAAAATTCAAATTACGTTAGCATAATAGAATAGGAAAATAAAAATGGCTATTACAAAATTAACTTCTAACCAACTTTATCGTAGGTGTGATCCGGCTAAATTTGATTTTAATACAACGGCGGATCTGGAAGAACGTCTTTCGGCTTTAGGGCAGGATAGGGCAATCAGTGCGGTAGAACTCGGAATACACATCAAATCGCGCGCCTATAATCTTTTTTGTTTAGGTCCGGAGGGAACGGGTAAGACCAGTCTGGTTAAAAGAATTTTGGAAAAAGAAGCCAAAAAACGCAAAACACCTGATGATTGGGCGTATGTTTATAATTTTGACGAACCTTATAAACCGATAGCTATCCGTTTTCCGGCAGGAGAGGCAACCGAGTTTGCCAAAGATGTAGATACGCTGATAGAAGAATTATCGGATTCTTTGCCGGCTCTGATAGAAACCGAAGAATATAAAGCGGCGCTGGGGATTATTCGGCAAAAATACAAATCTAAAAAAGATGAATACATAAACACCTTGCAGCACAAAGCCAAGGGTAAGCGCGTTTCACTGTTACACATGCAAATGGGGTTGGTTGTTGCCCCGATGAAAGACGGAGAAGTGTTAAGTCCGGATGCGTTTGAACAGTTGCCGGAAGAAGAGAAAAAACTTGTGATGGATGACTTAAACGCCATGCAGGAAGAAATAGAAAATGCCACACAGGATTTGCCGCAATGGGAAGAAAAACAAAAAGAAGAAATTAATACAATGCGCGAAAAATTCGTGAAATCGGCGGTTAAAAATCCGATTGATGAATTGCGTAAAAAATATAAATCACGTCCGCAGGCAAACGGATTCTTAAAATCCGTACAGGAACACATTTTAGAAAACGTTGATGACTTTGTGCCGACAGAACAGGATAAAACGCCGGTAGGCTCGGAAGATGATCCGTTGCAAATGCTATTAAGCAAGATGAAACAGCCGGAAGAAGATAAGTTTGCCAAATTTAAGGTTAATGTTATTGTTAAAAACGTGGCAAATTCCGGCGCACCGATTATTACATTAGATTATCCGACACAGGGCAATTTAGTGGGTAAAGTTGAGCGTATTCAGCAATATGGCGCTTTATTGACGGATTTTACGTTGATTAAGTCCGGCGCGTTACATCAGGCTAACGGCGGCTTTTTACTGTTAGATGCCCGTAAGGTTTTAGAACAGCCGTATGCTTGGGATTCGCTTAAAAGAGCTATTGCGTCCAAACGCATAAAAATTGAAGCCCCGACCGAAGAAACCAGCTTTACAACCATTTCTCTGGATCCGGAGCCGATTCCTTTGGATGTAAAAGTTGTATTGACCGGTGATTTTGAAATTTATGAATTTTTGAGCGAACGCGATCCGGATTTTCGTGATTTCTTTAAGGTAGAAGCCGATTTCGGCACAATAATGGACCGCAATTCCGAAAATGAAATTGAATATGCCAAACTTATCGGTTCTCTTTCACAAAAGAAAAAGCTGCGTTCTCTAAACAAACAGGCGGTGGCTCGGGTGATTGAATATGCTTCGCGTTTGGCAGATGATGCGCAAAAACTTACGGCGCATATTTCATCAATCGGTGATTTATTGCGTGAGGCCGATTATTGGGCGCGTAAATCAAATTCCAAACAAATCGGGAAAAACCATATTGAACAAGCCATAGAAGCGCAGGTTTACCGCTCTGACAGAGTGAAAAAAGCAATGTTGGAAGAAATCGGTAAAGGCACGATATTGATGGATGTTACGGGCGAACGTATCGGACAGATTAACGGACTTGTCGTTTATGATTTCGGTCGCTATTCGTTTGGTAAGCCAGCCCGTATTACAACACAGGTGCGTATAGGCAAGGGCGATTTTGTGGATATTGAGCGCGAAATATCTATGAGCGGACCGATACATACCAAAGGTGTATTGATATTAAAATCGCTTATTTCTAACCGTTTTGCCAAACATTCGCCGCTTTCTTTGTCGGCCTCTATTGTTTTTGAACAATCATACGGCGGAGTTGACGGAGACAGTGCGTCATCTACCGAATATTACTGTATGGTATCGGCTATAACCGGTATTCCGATTAAACAAAATATTGCCGTAACCGGCTCTATCAATCAGTTTGGCGAAATCCAACCGATTGGTGGCGTTAATGAAAAGATTGAAGGCTTTTTTGATGTTTGCAGCAATGAAGGTTTGACCGGTACGCAAGGTGTAATTATACCTCGTACGAATATTGATAACCTAATGTTGCGTTCCGATATTGTGCAGGCGGTAGAGGAGGGGCGTTTTAGTATTTATGCCATTGACACGGTTGATGACGGAATAGAAATTTTAACCGGAATCAAGGCGGGCACTCCAAACGCTAAAGGAGAATATCCGCAAGGTACAATTAATAATAAAGTACAGCAAAGTCTGAAACAATATTATGAAGACTATGCTTATTACGCTAAAGAAACGCATGGTTGTATGTAGTATAATTTAAAGACTCTTTGGCGGAAAATATACGCTAAAGAGTCTTTTTCGGCATAAAAACCGACACTTATATCGTATATAATGTTATTTTCTATTGTATTTAGCGTTAAAAAGTTTTATTTATTGAAAAAAATAATGAATGCTGGGGACAGCATAAAAGATAAAAGGAATAAAAATGATTAATATGAAATCAGAATTGGTAAGCGATTCTTTAGTCCCTATGGTGATTGAACAAACCCCACGCGGAGAACGTTCGTTTGATATTTTTTCCCGTTTGTTAAAAGAGCGGATTATTTTTCTGACCGGCGAAGTAAATGATGAAACCTCGGCTTTGGTTTGCGCACAGTTGTTGTTTTTGGAGGCGGAAAATCCTAAAAAGGATATTTGCTTATACATTAATTCGCCCGGTGGGGTGGTTACTTCGGGCTTGGCAATGTATGATACAATGCAGTATATTTCTTGTGATGTTGCCACAATCTGTATCGGTCAGGCTTGTTCTATGGGGTCGTTTTTGCTGGCAGGCGGTACGAAAGGCAAACGTTATTCGCTTCCTAACTCGCAGATTATGATACACCAGCCGTCCGGTGGCGCTAAAGGTCAGGCAGCCGATATTGAAATTCAGGCAAAATTGATTTTGGATTTGCGTAAACGCCTGAATGCCATTTATGCCGCGAATACCGGACAGAAACTCTCGGTTATAGAAAAGGCGATGGATCGGGATAACTTTATGACCCCGAAAGAAGCGTTGGATTTTGGTTTGATAGATCATATTATAACAAATCGTAATGAAGTAAAGCAGGTGTAAGATGAGTGATAAGAACGAAGAAATTTTATATTGTTCATTTTGCGGTAAGAGTCAGAAAGAAGTAAAAAAACTGGTTGCCGGTCGCGGCGTATATATTTGTAATGAGTGTATAGACGTTTGTCATACCATTATGGAAGAAGATACCGAAACGCAGGCAGAGGCGCAGAATAGCGCCGAAACTTCCGCTTTGCCGGATAAATTGCCGACTCCGTCTAAAATAAAAGAATTTTTGGATGAGTATGTTATCGGACAGGATTATGCTAAAAAAGTACTTTCGGTAGCGGTTTATAACCACTATAAGCGCCTGAATAATCCGCAGAAAAATGAACTTGATATAGTTAAATCAAACGTATTGTTAATCGGTTCTACCGGCTGCGGTAAAACGTTATTGGCGCAAACTTTGGCAAAAGTTTTGAATGTGCCGTTTGCCATAGCGGATGCCACCACGCTGACCGAAGCCGGTTATGTTGGTGAAGATGTAGAAAATATTGTGCTGAAATTGGTACAAAATGCCAATTACGACATAGAAAAAGCGCAACGCGGAATTATTTATATTGATGAAATAGATAAAATTTCGCGCAAAGGCGACGGTCCGTCTATTACTCGTGATGTATCGGGAGAGGGTGTACAACAGGCTCTGTTAAAAATAGTAGAAGGTACGGTGGCCAATGTTCCGCCCCAAGGTGGTCGTAAGCATCCGCAGCAGGAATTTTTGCACGTTGATACGACAAACATTTTGTTTATCTGCGGCGGTGCATTTGCCGGCATTGAAAAGATTATTGAAAAGCATGGCAGCGAAAGCAGTAATTCAATCGGTTTTGGGGCTAAAGTAGAAAAAGATGAAAAAACAATCGGTCAGATACTGAAAGACATCCGTCCGGAAGATTTGGTTAAATACGGTCTGATTCCGGAATTTGCCGGTCGTATGCCGGTTATAGCCACTTTGGACGATTTGAACGAAGAAGCTCTTATTAAAGTTTTGACAGAACCGAAAAATGCGTTGGTTAATCAGTATAAATCATTGTTTGGTATGGATGATGTAAAACTGACAATTACGCCGGAAGCATTGTTGGCTATAGCAAAACGGGCGATAGAGCGTAAGACCGGTGCGCGTGGTTTGCGAGCCATTATGGAAGAAATTTTAATGGAATGGATGTATGAACTGCCGGATAAAAAGAATATTTCGGAAATTATAATTGATGAAAAAGTTATAACCGACGGTGAAACTCCGCGTCTGGTAGAAAAAGAACAGCCGCGTCAATCCGCCTAAACAGACCATTAATAAGCTGATATATAAAAAATACTGCCGAAGCCGATAACTCCGACAGTATTTTTTTGCTTGCATCGTGAATAATAATCATTTCTTAACCCAAAATATAGGTATCCGTTATGTTTTTAAGCTAAATATTAATAAAAAGCGATACGAACCAGATTGTTATTGCCGGAACAGAAGGTAGCGGCTTTACTAACGCTTAACGGTATAGACATACCGTTAATTTCACTACCGGCACACGCAATCCCTGAACCATTGGAAGATGAACTTGCACAACCTTTATAGTGCATTCCGCCACTTGCTTCGTTCACTCCCACAGCCGCTAATCCAAGTGTTGTTGAACCCCAATCAATGGTTGCCAACTCCATACAGGCATCTTCCGGAACTCCGAAATAAGAAATTACAAAACTCTCTCCATATCCTTCAATTTCAAAATAACCGCCAAATGGATTTACCATTGTTGTGCCTTGAAATACATCATCCGGTGCCAGTTTAGCTTTTTGACAAATTGTGTTGACATAACTATTACCTTTCAAACACCCAATATCTGAATAATTACCTTGTGATTTGAACAATGTACGGACATTGACGGCAATTTGTGATATCTGTTCTATTGTTTTGTTGACCTTAAATTTGGTCATGGCTTTGGAATATCCGGCGATACCGCCAACAGACAGCACCCCGATGATTGCTAAAACGCCAAGCATTTCTATCATTGACCGTCCGTATTGCCCCACACTCCGGACGTTCAGCGTGCCTTGAATGAAGTTATTATTTGCGGAATTTTGGGCAAACCATCCACCAACTTGCAATTTTGCAAGTTGCCCAAGCCGGTAGGCTTGTTTAAGGACCGTACCCGAAAAAATATCTGAAAATAAGTTGTAAAAACGGTGTTTGAAAGCGGAAATTTTTGCCGGATTTTGCAAGGCTGATTTGTGTTTGTTTAGGCTCTCAACCCCAGAATCTGCAGAGAGAGAGAGAGCAATTTTGCTAAGCGTTTTTGTGAGCTTAAAAGCATCTTAATTTCTCCTGTTATAAATTGATTTACAACCTATACTATAATAAACATAACTTAAATATTCGTTAAATTTACGGTAAAAGTTGCGTGTGTAAAATATCAATATAGCGGCAATTTGCACTATAAAAGGCTAAAAACCTGTGGTCGGCAGCGGATTCCCGTTTGCATCATACACTTTCGGCATACCAACCGGTTGTCCTTCCTTAAATTCGGTCTCCATTTGCAGTTGTCCGTTTTCATAATATATTTTGGCAAGACCGTCCTGTTGTCCGTTTTTATAATTGTCTTTAGTATATATATTTCCGCTTTCATAATATACGGTTCTCATACCATGTTGTTTACCGTCTTTAAAAAAGCCTTTCATCTGTATATTTCCGCTTTCGTAATATAATTTTTCTAAACCGTCCGGTTGTCCGTTTTTGAAATTGACTTCTAATCTTTTTTTACCGTTTTCATAATATTCTGTTTTTAAGCCGTTTACTTCGCCGTTTGCGTAGGTTGTCAGTCTTTGCGGTTGTCCGTTTTCGTAATATTCTTTCAACAAACCGTCAGGCTGTCCGTTTTTAGAATTTCCTTCACTTTTGAGTTGTCCGTTTTCGTAATATTCCTTAACGACTCCGTTTAATTTACCGTTTTGGAAATTGCCTTCAAATAATAAATTGTTTCCGTTAAATTCATAGATTGCCCCCGTAACCGGTCGGGCTTGACTATCGTTACAAATTAATACATCTTCCATAGTGCAGGAAACCGGTTTTTTATTTTCATCAACAAAAGCATTGGCAACTGATGACAGGCACAACAAGGCGGCCGAAACAAAATAAATCTTTTTCATATTATAGCTCCGAACAGGATAAAAAATTAAAATATGCAAATTTTAAATATCATATTTTATTAAAGATGTCAACTTTCACGCGATGGATTGTTATTTTTTTTGTTTGAAATTGCGTAAAAATTTAGCAAGACTATTACTTTAGTAATATTGATTTATAAAAACTTTTATGCTAACTTGAACATAACAGGTAATATTATTTTTAAGGAGAAAATATTATGAAAAAAGAGTCTACCTCGGCGATAACTACGCCGCAGAGCGGAAGAAGTATGATAGAAATGTTGGGCGTTTTGGCCATAATCGGTGTGCTGTCGGTCGGCGGAATTGCCGGATATACCAAAGCGAGGCGGATGTATAACTCTAACCTGCAGCGCCGGCAAATTAGCGAGATAGTTTCGGCATCCATAGAAGTAAATCAGGGGTTTCGCAATTATAAAGCAGGCACTAGCGTTTATTTACCGGAAGCAATAGATGCTTTGGGATATACTCCGGAGGGGCTTACCCTAGACGGCAATAGATTTTACGACAAGTTCGGCAATTTTATTCAGCCTTATTATTTTGCAGGTGGGGGCTATATATCGGTTATGATTAATCTTAATTCCTCACAAAAAACAACACCTGAAGCCGAAGATTATTGCCTTAATGCTTTTAGTGTCGGTAAAGAATACGCCGATTTTCTCGCCTCTGTGCAATTACACGATTCAACCCAAAATGATAGTGGCAGTACTGTTATGAGTGTTATCTACTGGTCGTCTGGCAATAAAAATTGCAGTGATAATTCGGAGAGTTGCCTCCAAAATCTAACACCGGTAAAAATAAAACAAATTTGTAATCTTTGCGTAGAAAAACTTAATTGTCGCCTGCATATAAACCTAGTTCCACCTATAAGATAAAGTGTTTGTTTTTACAATATTTTAATTTGTCGGTTCCGATTCGGATTATCCCGTTTATAAAGGGCGTAAACGCAAAGCGTTAGTTATTTTCGGTAGAAAATCGGGTTGAAATATCTAAAATGTAAAGGTAATGATTTGTATGTAATTACTAAATAGCGTTAATTTAGTGATATTGCAAGCCACATTATTTTGTGCTAAAATCATAGTTGCAGGTGAAATTATTTTTTTAAGGAGAAAAACTATGACGAAGCAGACAAATTCGGCGATAGGTTCGCTGTGTTTTAAGATGTTGCACCGTTTTTACAACTCATTTATAAGCACTAAAAAACTACAGGCAAGCTCCCGACAGTGCGGACGTTTTCTTCCGATTTGTGCCAAAGATACGCCTCACTTTTGGAGCGAAGTGTACAAAGTAGGTACACGAGCGAGAAAAGTGCAAGTAGATTTGGTGCAAGGCGGAAGAAGTATGATTGAGATGTTGGGCGTTTTAGCTATTATCGGCGTGCTGTCGGTTGGCGGTATTGTCGGTTATACCAAAGCTATGAGCACCTATAAAATCAACAACACTCTTAATAACTACAATCATATCATAACAACAATTTTGCAACAAGGTCACAAAGCGTGGAAACTGACTTCAGGAGCCGATATCACCTCGGATATGCTGGACGCAGTTGGAATATTCCCCGATAATTGGACAGTGGCACGCTATAATTATTTCTATGATGATTTAAATAATACCGTAAGGCTTATGTCTTACGCTGGTGTAACAACAGGAGAGGCTAATAACGGATTTTTAATACTTGTTATAAATGAAGTGGTAGAAGAGGGTAACGACACCGACCCAAAATATTATGAAATCTTTTGTCGTGATTTTATCTCAAAATTTTTGAAGTCACATGCCAATGAAATAGATTCATTAACCGATTACAATTATTCGTCTTACTATGGTAACAGTAGTAGTAAATGCCAAAGTGATCCGTCTATCTGTATCAGAAATATCACGCCGGTGATGGCACAGAAGTTGTGCAGATACTCTAATTGGACCAATTCTACTCCTAGACCGCGGTTTTCTATAATTTTCAAATTTGCTTTTTAGTTAAATGCGCAAATAACCAAAGACACCGCAATAAACTGCGGTGTCTTTTTTTGTTGTGTTACAAATCGGAGATAAATTCCTTAATATAGCGATGAAGCGTTTGCCAGCTGCAACCGACTGTGCGTGCTATTTCGGATTTTGAAACGCCTTGTTCCAACATATTGACAATTTTTTGATGCTTTTTTTTCAGCTTATGATAAGAAAAACCTTGGGGACGCCCCAGACGTTTGCCCTCATCACGCAATCGCTTGAGTGATTGTCGGGTACGTTCGGAAATCATCTGCCTTTCAATTTCGCCGCTTATGGTAAAGGCAAACGCCAAAACTTTAGACTGTAGGTCTGTGCCGAGGCGGTAGTTTTCTTTTAAGGTCCAGACCTGACACTCTTTTTCCATACATTTTTGCAAAATACTCATAACTTCAAACAGCGAGCGACCGAGCCTTGTAATTTCGGTTGTGATAAGGATATCGCCTTTTTTGATTTTGTGCAGAATCCGGCTTAGTTTGCGGTCTTTCAGCGCCTTGCGACTGGATATTGTTTCGGCAATCCAGCAGTCCGGCTGCATATTATTTTGTTCGCAGAATATTTGAATTTCGTGTTTTTGGTTTTCTAAATGTTGGGTGTCGGTAGAAACGCGAATATAAGCATATATCATAGTTCAATCCTTTTTTATATTTATATTATCGGTTAGATTTCACCAAATAAGCCCGGCGTCTGTTAAAATTGGGGGGGTAGGGAAGTATTATTGCCAAAATAGATTTTGTAAAAAAGAGAAAATATAAATCAAAATCAAAAAACGAAATCCGCAGAAAAAAAGAGTTACCC
>CAYOYE010000018.1:0-10033 GCA_964408115.1 uncultured Azospirillaceae bacterium | reverse complement strand
TTGGCTATATTAGCCGTATAGCAGAGTTGTTTTATTTCTATGGTCTGCAAGAGATTTTCCACTTCCGGCGGAATTTTGCCGAATCTATCGGTCAATTCTTCACGCATATCCAGTAATTCGTTTTTATCTTTAAGCGATCCGATACGCTTATATAGTCCCAATCTGACACCTAAATCGGCAACATAACTTTCCGGAATCATTAGCGGTACGCCGGTTGTAATCTGCGGCGACCATTCATTATAATCGGTATTGTTAACAGCCTCATTTTTATCGTTTTTGCGGCGATTTATTTCTTCTTCCAACATGTGTTGATATAAGGCTATACCAACGTCTTTAATATGTCCTGACTGCTCCGTTCCCAAAACATTACCCGAACCGCGAATATCCATATCGTGACTGGCTAAAGAAAATCCGGCACCTAATGTATCTAATGCCTGCAGAATATTCAGTCTTTTCTCGGCTACGGCATTTAGTTTTTTACGCGGTGGAACGGTAAAATAACAATATCCGCGCACTTTGGAACGTCCGACGCGCCCGCGTAACTGGTATAATTGCGCCAATCCGAACATATCCGCCCGATATATAATCATTGTATTTACAGTCGGCATATCAATGCCGGATTCAATAATGGTGGTAGATAACAACATATCGTACTTACCGTCGGCAAAATCACCGGTAATGTCTTCAAGCTGTTTAGCCGGCATCTGCCCATGTGCTACGGCTATTTTTATATCCGGAACAAGCTCGTGCAATGTTTCATAAATTTGCGCTATATCGGATACTCTCGGACAAACAAAAAACGTCTGACCGCCTCTAAACTTTTCGCGATATACGGCTTCTTTTATCATAACCTTATCAAACGGCATTACAAAAGTGCGAGCCGCCAATCTGTCAATCGGCGGAGTAGCTATAATACTTAACTGTTTAACGCCGGTTAATGACAGTTGCAAAGTACGCGGTATCGGTGTTGCACTCAAAGTCAAAACATGTACGTCAGATTTCAGAGCTTTCAGCTTTTCTTTATGCGCTACCCCGAAATGCTGTTCCTCATCTATAATCAACAATCCTAAATTGCAAAATTTTACGTCTTTTGCCAACAAAGCATGTGTACCTATCACTATTTCCACCGCTCCGTCAGCCAATCCCTGTTTGGTTTCCTTGGCCTCCTTTGCCGTTGTTAATCGCGACAACATCCTTACCCTTACCGGAAAACCCTGCATACGTTCCTTAAAATTGAGATAATGTTGACGTGCCAGCAATGTTGTCGGTACAACAAGTGCAACCTGTGCGCCGGATATTGCCACCGCAAACGCTGCCCGTAAAGCTATCTCCGTTTTACCGAACCCGACATCACCGCATACCAATCTATCCATAGGTTCACCGGAATTTAAATCTGCCATAACATCTTTAATGGCGTTCAGTTGATCTTCGGTTTCACTATACGGAAATTTAGAACAGAACTCATCATAAATACCACTTGGGGCAGCAAAACAATCTGCCGTTTTTAAGTGTCTTTCCGCAGCAATCTTAATCAGCTTATCGGCAATATCTTTGATTTTTTCCTTAACTTTAGCCTTTTTAGCCTGCCAGGCAGCCCCACCCAAAACATCTAACTGTACGTTTTCGTCATCAGCGCCGTAGCGGGTAATAACATCTATATTTTCTACCGGTACAAAAAGTTTATCATCATGCGCATACAACAGTTTCAAACAATCGTGAGGCGCACCGCCGGCCATAATGTTTTCCAGTCCCAGAAAACGCCCGATACCATGTTCAATATGCACAACATATTCACCGACACTTAAAGATGATACATCGGCAATAAAATCTTTTGATGAAACTTTTTTAGCCTTGCGGTGTTGTCTTTCGCCCCAAATATCCTGTTCGGAAATCAAACAATATGTTTCATCTCTAAAGCCATGAGCCAAATCAGCCACAATCAGTACGGTATATTTCTGTTTACACAGATTAAGAGCGGCTTCCCAGCTATCGGCGGTTGCCGTATTTTTGATACCGTACTCTCCCATAAGAGAAAGCAAACGTTCCCTTGAACCTTCCGAATAACAGCAAATAATCCTATTTAGGCGTCCGTTCTCCGCTAAATAATCGTTCAGTTCACCGTAAACCGCAGCTCCGCTAATATTATTGGCATGCGAAAAATCGCGTCCGGGGATTGTTTTGGCATTAAGAATATCAGATTTTACCGGTAGGGTAAGTGAAGTAAGATAAACTGCGCCTTTTTCCGCAACTTTTTCGGTAAATTCTTTATCGGTCAAATACAGTAAATCAGGCTTAATCGGGCGATAGATATCGGCATCTTTATTTTTACCGCCGATTTGCATAGCCTCCAATCTTGCTTCATAATAATCCCTAACGCCCTCCGTTTTAGTTTGGGCAGCCTCATTAACGTTGCGTCCGACAATTATCTGTGCATTCGGTAAATAATCAAACAATGTCGGCAAGGCATTTTCATAAAACAGCGGCAACCAGTTTTCCATACCAAGGTATTTTTGCCCGTTGGAAACCGCTTCATACATTTCATCCGACAAACCTTCCGCCCCGAAATATTCACGATATTTTTCCCGAAAATGCCTGATTGTATGCGTGTCTAAAACAACCTCACCTGCCGTCTGAAACCCGTATTCGGTTAATTCGCCGATTGTCCGTTGCGAAACGGCATCAAACACGCGCAATCGCTCAATTTCATCATCAAACAAATCTATCCGCAGCGGATTATCCATGCCACAGGGAAAAATATCAACTATATCACCTCTGACAGCATATTCACCGGCTTCCATAACCTGAGCCACTCTGGTATATCCGTTAGTCGTTACATAATGTAGAAAACCGTCAAAGTTTAGTTCTCCGCCAACTTTTAATAATTTTCTGGCATTACAAAAAATTGATTTAGGCGGCAGCTTTTGTAATACGGCACCGATACTGGTAACGATTATTTTATTGTTTTTATTTTCGCTAAAAAGGATATTAGCCAAAGTTTCTATGCGTTTTGCCACGACAGAACCGTTAGGAGATACCCTATCATAAGGAACGGTATCCCACGCCGGAAATTCCCATATATCGGCATCAGGTCTTAAAAAGCGCAACATGGCAGCCGTACGCGCCAAACCTACGCCATCGCTGGCTATATACAGAACGGTTTTATTATCACAAGCTGCCTTTTCCAAAATAAAGGCTTCATACCCGTCACAAACGGATGTAATTGTTTTTCCAAACCACTCATCAACAACTTTTTGCATTTTCTGCTCTTTCCTGTTTACATCGGGCAATAAAAATTATAAAGTACCTTATAATTGCAACAAAAAAAGTGAAAAGTCAATATGCGCCCAAGTATTTTATACCCGCTCTTTTATCCGATTGAAAATCTTAACGGCGTAGGTCTGCGCTATGCCAAACTTATCAACGGATTATGCGGACCGAAAATTATTGATATACTCTGGCATCTGCCGTCAGGGCTGATTGATCGGCGCTGTAATATACCGCTAAATCAAGCACAAAACGGTATGATTTGGACAGGTAAAGTGCGAATTGTAGAACATATACCGCCCAAAACCAAAAAACAACCGTACCGCATTATCGCAGAAGATAACACCGAGCAGCTGACTTTAGTATTTTTCAAGGTATATAGTTCATCTATTACAAACACGTTTCCGGTCGGTTCCGAAAAATTTATCAGCGGCAAAATAGAGATATTCAACAATGCACTGCAAATGCCGCATCCGGATTATACGGTTTCCGATGCGGCTCAACTTCCTTTATTGGAGGCTGTTTATCCGCTGACAAACGGTGTCAGCAACAAAATGTTGCACAAACTGTCGGCACAAGCGTTGTTACTGGTGCCGAATCTTCCGGAGTGGCTGGATGAACGTTGGCTCAAAAGTCAAAATATGCCAAGTTTTGCTTCTGCCCTAAATACGGTACATAATCCGAAAAATCCGCAAGATATAGACCCAATGTCGGCGGCCCGACGGCGGTTGGCTTATGATGAACTTTTGGCTAATCAATTATCACTGGCTATTGTGCGCGAAAGACTAAAAAAGCAAAAAGGTCGTTCTTTATGCGGAAACGGAGAATTAAAACAAAAACTGCAAAAGATTTTGCCTTTTGATTTGACTAAAGCCCAACAAAGGGTAATTGCCGAAATAGAAAACGATTTGTATTCCGAATATAAAATGCTGCGCCTGTTACAAGGTGATGTCGGAAGCGGAAAAACCGTTGTGGCCCTGTTAACTATGCTTAATGCGGTAGAATGCGGTACACAAGCCGCAATTATGGCCCCTACCGAAATTCTGGCACGTCAGCACTATGAAACAATTTCCGGATTATGCGCGCAAATCGGAGTCAAAACGGCTTTATTGACCGGTAATATCAAAGGAAAATCGCGTACGGAATTACTCAAATCGCTACAAAACGGAGATATAGATATTTTGATAGGGACACACGCCCTGTTTACACCTGACGTAGCTTTTAAGGATTTAGCCTACGTTGTTATAGACGAGCAACACCGTTTCGGCGTACGTCAACGGTTAGAATTATCGGATAAAGGACGTCAATGTAATGTGCTGGTTATGACGGCGACCCCGATACCGCGGACACTTGTTCTCACCCAATTCGGCGATATGGACTATTCCCGTTTGGATGAACTTCCTGCCGGCCGTAAACCAACCAAAACAACCGTTATACCGATAAGCCGAATTCATGACGTGATAGAAGCCGTAAAACGCAAACTGCAAACCGGCACACAAATATACTGGGTCTGTCCGTTGGTTGAAGAATCCGAAAAAATTGACTTATCCGCCGCCACCGAACGTTATGAATGTTTAAAAAAAATCCTCGGAGAAACCGCAGTCGGCTTGGTACATGGTAAGATGAAAGAAAGTGAAAAATCCGCCGTAATGGATAAGTTCACCGCCGGTCAAATAAAACTTCTCGTATCAACAACGGTTATTGAAGTCGGAGTAAACGTTCCTGCCGCCACCGTTATGATTATTGAACATGCCGAGCGTTTCGGACTGGCGCAACTACATCAGTTACGCGGACGAATTAAACGCGGTTCGGCATCATCAGACTGCATTTTGCTTTACGGATTTCCGATAAGCGATATTTCACGCCGCCGACTTAATATCATGAAACAAACCGAAGACGGTTTTGTTATTGCCGAAGAAGATTTACAACTGCGTGGCGGTGGCGAAGTTTTAGGCACAAAACAGTCCGGTTTTGCCAATTTTAAGCTGGCAGATTTAAGTCTGCATGCGGATTTATTACAAACCGCCAACCGCGAAGCCGCCCTCATCTTACATCAGGACGGCAATTTGACCTCTCAGCGCGGACAAAATCTGCGTACCTTACTGTATTTGTTTGAATATGACGAAACCGTTAAAACATATACGTCAGGATAAACATACTAGATGTTGTTATTATAAAAATTTCCTTTAATACAAGGAGATGCATCTTTAAATTTAAGTAAATTATCAACTATATTTTTAACCTGTTCTGCCGTATATTGCCGATAGCAAAAATCCATACGCAGATAATCTGCCGCCATATTTTGCGCCTCTTTAGCTATACAATAAGGTTTGGCATCAAACACCATCATCTGACAATCACGCGATAAGGCCTTAAACTTACGACCGTTATTTTCTAAATTGAACCATTTTTCACCATGTTCGCATTTAGCACAATCATTATCCCGAATACAGCCGACACTGGTAAAAAGCGGAATATCCTGATAAATAACCACATTAATAGGTAGCGGAGATTTTTCTATTATATTATTTATATTTACGGCAATATCTTCAAGTGATAAACTAACTTGCGATATTCCTATTTCCGCCGCTAGAGATATTGCTTGTGTGTTAAGCATATAAAGTGATGTATCAAAAGAAATATCAAGCCTTTCTTTGGGCAGAAATTCTAAAGCCCAATAATTTGACGCCTCCCATTTGTTATAGCTGCCGGAAAGCAGTTTTTCGGTTATTTCGGCATATAATTCAGGATGACGACATACCGCAGGTAAGGCTATTCTTACTTTATTTTTCGGTAGTTTTTGCAAGGCTTTAATATCACTTTGCGGAGTTATCAAATAGAGTATCTCGCTAAAATCATCTAAATTCAATAAATCCAAATAAGCCAAATTATCAACTTTCAGCTTGAAACCGGTAGTTTGCGCTTTATCCTTACGCTTTGGAATCTCCGGTAACGATACTTTGTTATATACAGGTTTAATCTGACCGTATAAATTGCGCCGCAGTTCATTTAACACCGAAACAGGTACAAACAAATCGTCAGGATTATTAATTTTTAACTGCCGCAATTCAAACATTGTTCCACCCGTTTTAGCAAAACAACTTTTTATTGCCTGCATATTTTTTTGCGAATTATCTGCTCCGGTAAAATTACCGCTTATATTGGCCGTATATTCACCGCAACGCGCGGTTACCGAATTGGTTGCAACCTCAACGGAAACATCAATTTCCATATTGTTGCGGTAGGCTTCAGGTTTAGGCTTTTCGTAGTGATACGCACCTTTTACGGCACTTGCCGAAGCCAGATAAATTTTATCGCCCTTATGCAAAACCGGATAATTGCGCGGTAATTCAATTTCCACCTTCTCACCGGCTTTAACCTCATAACGGCTTTTATGCTCACAAAACAGTTTTTGCACCGAAAATCCGAAAGGTTTTTCATCACCGGCAGCGTCTATTTGCAAACCGTCATAGCGAGCGATTTGGTGTGTGGTCTTAAATATAAGACGGCCTTTTTGCACCTGTTCCACCTCACCTACCGATAGCCCACGATGCCCGACAAAATTTCGGTCTATAATGTTTTTATCTTTACCCTGAAAATGGAACTGACACCATGGGCGCGAAAAAATCTGCTTAATTCGTTCTGCCCGTTGCCCGTCTGCGCCTTTACCGTCTAAAATACGCCGATAGTAATCGGTTACGGCAGCAACATAAAGTGCCGACTTTTTACGTCCTTCAATTTTTAGAGAATCTACCGGCATTTGCAATATTTTTTCCTGCAACGCCATATCTTTCATAGAAAACGGATGATCTTGCCGTCCGTCATGTTTAAAGCAGGCACGACAAGGATACATACATTTACCGCGATTGGCACTTCGTCCGTATTCCAACGCGGAAAACTGACATAATCCGCTATAAGAATAGCATAAAGCACCATGAATAAATGCCTCGGTTTCCAGCCCTTTAATCGCAGCTATTTCTTTGATTTCGCTCAAAGTTAATTCGCGGGCCAAGACCACACGTTTAAACCCGAGTTTTTGCAAAAACAACGCACCCTCTTTGTTGTGTACTGCCATTTGCGTACTGGCGTGCATTTCAAACCAAGGATATTTTTTGCGCATAACTTCGGCGACACCCAAATCCTGAATAATCAGTCCGTCTACCCGACAACGGGTGCATATATCCAAGCTGTTTAACAATTCGGGCAATTCACTTTCCTGTAATAAGGTGTTTAGTGCCACATAAACTTTACGCTGCAAACTATGGGCATACGCCGTAAATTCATCTAAAGCTCTTTCATCAAAATTAGTTGCCGTAGCCCTTGCCGAAAATTTCGCCAATCCCAGATAAACGGCATCTGCACCATAGTACAAGGCGGCATATCCGGCTTCAATATCACCGGCCGGAGCTAAAAGTTCTTGCTTTTTCATCAAAAAAAATCCCAGTTAATCCTAAGCCGAAGCTAAAACAAAACCGTCTTTCTGTCAAGCAAAAAGCCCTATATCTTTTGTGTATAGAACAGATTTTGTATTGCTTATCGGGTGATAAAATAATAAAATACGCCAAAAGACAAAGGACGGAGGAAAAATGTCTAAAATAGCAATTATCGTGGCAATGAACAAAGAACTTGATTTATTCGCCGATTTGTCGGAGTTTAAGCGGCAAAAGTATGAAAATTACGATATGATTTGCGGAACGATGTACGGACATGAAGTTGCCGTTACGGTTTCCGGTATCGGCAAAGTTAATTCCGCCTTATGTACGGCAGCCGTTATTCGTTTTTTTGCCCCTGATTTAGTGTTAAATATCGGCATTTCCGGAGGTTTGGACGGTTCTGTTGCGATTGGTGATTTTATTATCGGGGCGCAGATTGCTTATCACGACGTATGGTGCGGTGAACCTAACGCCTACGGGCAAATACAAGGTTGTCCGGCAGTTTATCGCTCCACAGAAAAATTATGCGCCGTTTTCAAAGAATATACGCAAGGTCTTATCTGCTGTGGAGATAAATTTATTACCGATACCGCAGAACTGCAAGAAATAAAAAACAAATTTCCGACGGCTCTGGCCGTAGATATGGAAAGCGCGGCTGTTGCCCAGACCTGTCTGTTATATCAAACTCCGCTGCTTTGTTTTAGGCAGATTAGCGATACTCCGGGGGAGCATCAGGCGGAGCAATATGCAAATTTTTGGCAGAACGCACCACTAAGTTCATTTGATTTAATTCGGAAAATTTTGAAGAAACTATGAGGAAGAAGCTATGAAAAAGATAAGTTTACCGACAATTCAACAAAGTTTGTATAACCGTTATGTATTATGGAGTGTAGCGGTTATCGTCTTATTCAATATTCTTTATGCTGCCCTTTTCTTTCTTGACTACGGACGTTTCTTTTATGTTGATACGGATTGTTACACCAGGGCATTGCGCATTATTGATTGGTTGTCGGATTTTTCGTGGTACGAAAAAATATTTCCGTTTACCAATCCGCCGGCCGGCGAAATTTTGCATTTTACCCGCATAAACGATGTTATCTGGGTGATTTTGAGTTTGCCTTTTATCCCGTTTTTTCCGTTAAAAGACGCTATATTTTACGGAGGTATGCTATTTTCTCCGTTGTTTTTGCTTTTATCTTATATTTCCGTTATTTGGGGCATACGTCCTTATTTTTCGCAATATCCCAAAAAAGAAAACACTTTTACTCTGGCTTTTATACTCGGACTGATATGGCTGTATAAGTTGAATTCTATTTTTGATTTTAACCGTCCGGATCATCATAGCCTGATGTTTTTTATATTTTGCTTTAATATCAGCGCCGTCTTGCGGCAACGGCTTTTTTCCGGCAATAAAGCGCTTTTCTTTGCCGGTATTTTAGCCGGTTGCGGTATTTGGGCATCTTCGGCTATAGAAGGCTTGATTTTGGTTGCCTGTATTTTAACGGTTCTCACGATTAACTGGTTGTTCTACGACTTACCTATAACCAAAACGGCAACTTATTGTCGGGGCTTATTTGTAGCAACCTTGGCGGCATACCTTTTGAATCCGCCGTATGACGGATATTGGGCCGTTGATAATTTCCGACTGTCCGTAATGCACGTTGTATTGGTGTTTTTAATTGCCGTTTCCTTTGAAATAACAGCCTACATCAAGCCTAAATCGGTGTATGATAAAATAATTTGCCTTGCAACATTTGCCGTTTGTTCAGCCTTAACAATGCTTATGATTTTCGGTTTTGAGCAGCTTACTCTCCCTGTTTATACGGAAGTTGTTTCAAAATATTTTATTCCGTATATTTCAGAAATGCGCCATGCAAGTTGGTTTGATTTTATTTCATTTTCCATTATTCCTATGGCTTGCGGTATTTTATTTTTTCATTATAAAATAAAGACTTACCTGCTTGTTAATTTGCTTGTTATGTTACTTTTTTATCTACCGTTTGCCTGTCTGATGCGGCGTTTTGTCCCTTATACCATGGCCGTTTCAGTTTATTTTATTTTTGTTTTTTTGTTTGAAACATCAAAATCTGAAGATTTAAAAAATAAGCTAATTGAAATATCGTTTATTACCTTAAACATCTTCTTTTTAAGTACTTTAAGGTATGAACCAAAGTTCATTGATACGCCGGCTGTAGAAGGAACGGTTTTGACCGACATATTTGTTGCTCCACAGCTAATATATCAGCAAAACGTCAAAAGCATTGATTCTCCGTATCATAACAATAACGAGGGCATATTAGACGCACACACAATGTTTTTTACTTCAGACGAACAAA
>CAYOYE010000017.1:0-10093 GCA_964408115.1 uncultured Azospirillaceae bacterium | reverse complement strand
GGAACAGCATAAAATTAACATTTACCGTACTGATGATGAAGCGTTATCATTAGAAGATGTTGAAGATAATATTTTTACAAATCTACAAGGGCAGACAACTTTATTGGTATGCGAGCTTTCTCCAACGGAAAACGAAGGTGAAAACGAGATAGTTTATACTTATGAAGCCGATATTGTTCCTGTTGACAATAAAGACGCATTATAGTTTTAGAATATATACTCTTGCATTTTGTTCCAAAATATAGTAAACATATTGCCGATATTATCTGCAATATAGGAGCTTGATATGAAAAGATTTTTATTTGTTTTGGCTTTAACGGTGTTGTTCGGTCATACGGCCGCTGCCGACACCATAATTGTTGTTGATGAAAATAATGTCGTTAAACAACAGATAGTAACCAACACAACGGTTACCGCACCGACAACAACGGTTGTTACAACACAGCCACAGCCGGTTGTAGTGACTCAACCTGTATATACGCCGGAAGTTGTTGTCGTACGCGAAACGCCTCATCCGAACAATTACTACTATGATTCTACCGCTACGGCAGCTTTAGCCGGTTTTACCGGAGCTGTTATCGGCAACGTTTTATTTGCCCCAAGACATGGCGGTCCGCATGGTGGTCCAAGAGGTGGACATCGCCGCTAAACATTATGTATGATTTGCAAAAGGGCATAATACAAAATAAAAAAAACAGGGGTATCAATAATACTCCTGTTTTTTATCCGTCAAAACATTATTTGGTTGTTTTTTCCAAAAACTGTCTGCCCATATTCAGAAACTTTGCCGTTCTGTCTTTCTTTAGTTTTTGATAATCAACTTTCATTAATTCCTGCAAATTTTTCTTCAATGCTACCCGTAGATTTTCAATAGCCTGTTGCGGTTTTCTATGCGCACCGCCCAAAGGCTCCGGCACAATTTCATCAATAATTTTCAACCGTTTCAAATCTTGCGCGGTTAAATTCAAAGCCTCGGTTGCTTCTTTTACTTTATCACCTGAACGCCACAAGATAGAAGCACAACCTTCCGGAGATATAACCGAATAAATTGAGTGTTCCAACAAAATAACCTTATCAGCAGCGGCAATGGCTATTGCCCCGCCTGAACCGCCTTCGCCGATAACGGTGGCAATAATCGGGGTATTTATCTGCAAACACTTTTCTATTGAAGATGCAATAGCTTCTGCCTGACCGCGAGCTTCTGCATCTATCCCCGGGTATGCACCGGCTGTATCAATAAAGCTCAAAACCGGCAACTTAAATTTTTCGGCCATTTCCATCAAACGTTGCGCTTTACGATACCCTTCCGGTTTTGCCATACCGAAATTATATTTGATACGCGATTCCAAATCACGCCCTTTTTCTTGTCCGATAACCACAACCGGAATATCGTCAAACTTACCAATTCCGCCAACCATAGCCGGATCATCACCAAAACAACGATCACCGCAGAGCAAAGTAAAGTCGCTGATTAACCCGTTAATAAAATCCAAACAATGCGGTCTGTCCGGATGGCGGGCAATTTGAGCCTTTTGCCATGGGGTCAGATTGCTGTACACTTTTTCCGTATGTGCTTTAAGATGATTTTGCAAGCGATTAATTTCTTTAGTTATATCAAGATCTTCATCTTTAGCAATACATTTTAAGTGTTCTATTTTTTCTTCTATTTCCACTATTGTTTTTTCAAAATCAAGCACAGCGGTTTCATTATCACTCATTATTTACCTCATTACTATCTAAAAATTGCTGTCAGTTTAACACATTTTTTTTAAATGTTTAGTGTTTATTTTTGAGTTGTTGATGACTGTTAATTTTCCAATAAAAAACTTTGCTATTCTAACATAATGCTTGTATAATGCACTAAATTAAAACAAAAAGGATCATATTATGCTGATGTTTGCTTTTATTTTTGCCACATTTTCTTCAGTCAGCTGGCTTATTTACGCTCTGGCGTTTATCAACGATAAACTTTCGGCAGAAGGCTTGTGGGAGCAAAATCCGGAAAACCTGCTTATTTATCTGGCAATTCTTTTGCTGCCGGAACTCATTATCTGGATGATATTCGGTCATATTAATCAGTTTATAACCAACAGCGGTATGAATAAAAAGCAGAGCGAACTGCTAAAACAACTGCAAAAAAATCAAGATTATACGGATTTGGTTGTCAGAGTTATGCTGGACGCCGAACACGAAATAAAAGACGGATTCGTCATCAATAAATTTGATACTTTTATTGCCGATATGAACGAATCTTTAGGCGAAATAATTCAGCGCTGCAACATTGCTTCCTCTGCCCAGCTTGAACAGCTATGGCAACGCGTCAGACGGGGCGAGCGTTGGACACTCGGCAAGGCAATACTTGACGCCAGCAAGAGCCAAAGCACCTTTGATGCCTGGGCGCGAGAAAAAGTAAACAGAGATAAAGTTTTTCGCGGTTCTTTACTGGAGTTTTGCTCCCGCTATCAAAATCTTTTGGAGCTACTGGAAAAACACGACCGCGACCGCATTTTCATCCGCATTATAGAAAACGGGGTATTCGGTAAGGTTTATTCCATTATTGCGCCGCTGAGCGAAGGCATAAACAACTCCTTTGCCCCGACAAAAGAAGATATTTCCGCGCATACCGGAAATAACGATTATACTTCTGCGCTAAAACTGGCAACCATGGAAGAACCGAAAGCAGATGAAACTATTGTCAACGTAGATAAAAATGACGAAGCGGAAGACGATTTTCCGCCGGCTCCTAAAACTTCGTTTTTTGCCCACCTCAATCCCTTTAAGAAGCAGGAAATTGCAAGTTCTGACGAACACGATCAAGATCCGTTCTTTCAGGCTCTGCATAACAGCTTTAAAGATGATGAGCCGCGTATTGAAACCAACGATTACGCCTCTCCGCTTACCGTAAATTCCGCTTTTACGGCTAATCGTGATGAGCCTTCTTTATCGGCAACCAAAACGGAATCTTTCAACAGCCTGCGCAACACTCTTAACACTTTGCGCCAGAATGAACAAACAAAAGAGGTTTCCTTCTCAAATGAAGAAAAAAGCACCGGCGCTTCCGACAACACACCGTCATTTTCTACCGGTTTACGCGCCGAACCTTCCTTAGGAAGTGCCGAAAGCAGCAAGTTTTCTAATTCGGCAAAAGACGAAGATTTTGTTTATCCTTTCGGTGGTTGGACAGATGAAGAAAATTATCGCAAGTAGCCTTTTTTTCTTTTTAGGTTTTATCAATGTCGCACACGCTATATTATCTGACAATATCAGTTTATACGGCGTTGCCAAATACGGTAAAGATTTCAAATCTTTTGAATATGTCAACCCGCAAGCCCCACAGGGCGGCAAAATTGTTTTACCGGCTTACGGAACGTTTGATAACTTTAACCCCTATATATTCAAAGGTGTTGCTGCCGGATTCGTTGCCGGTTTAACTTTAGAAACTTTAGGCTTTTCGCCGGTTGATGACCCTTTTACGGTATATCCCCTATTAGCCGAAAAATTTGATATTTCGCCTGATAAAACTTATATCGGATTTATCTTAAATCCTAAAGCCCGTTTTTCCGATGGTAGTCCGGTTACGGCAGATGACGTAATTTTCAGCTTTAACGCCATAATGGAAAAAGGCGCTCCTATTTATCGGATGTACTACGCAGATGTAGACCGCGTAGAAAAAATCAACAATCGGGAAGTACGCTTTTATTTTAAGCCGGATTCGGCAAATAAAGAACTCCCTATGATATTGTCGCAATTTAGTATATTTTCCGCCAAAGACTGGCAAAACAGAGAATTTGATAAGCCGACTCTACAGGTAGCATTAGGCAGCGGTCCGTATGTTGTCAAAGATTTTCAGGTTAATAAATTTGTTGAGCTTACTAAAGACGCAAATTATTGGGGAAAAGATTTGCCGACACGACGCGGATTCTATAATTTTTCAACGATTCGCTATGATTATTATCAAGATACGACCGTAACCTTACAGGCGCTGTTTTCCGGCAATCTTGACGCCCGAGAAGAGTATATCGCCAAAATCTGGATGACCGGCTATAACAATGAACTAATTAAATCAGGACAAATAAAAAGAGAAGAAATAAAACATAATAATCCGGCAACTTTGCAAAATTTTGCTTTTAACATCCGCCGCACTAAATTTAAGGACAGACGTGTACGCCGCGCCATAGATTTAGCTTTTAATTTTGAATGGGCTAACGAAAAACTCTTTTACAATCAGTATAAGCGGCTATTCAGTTATTTTACCAACACCGGAATGGAAGCAACCGAATTACCGGACGAAAAGGAAAAAAAGCTGTTGGAAAAATATCGTGATCAGCTTAATCCTGAGATATTTACTACCGTCTATACTCCACCGTATAATGCCGATATTTACGATTCGCGAAAAAATCTAAAACAGGCTGTTGAACTGCTCAAAGCCGCCGGATACGATTTTGTTGACGGCAAAATGACTAATCTCAAAAGCGGTGAACCGTTAGAATTTGAAATTCTCAGTAATTCGGCAAACGGCACAACTTTCACCAAGGTTATGCTGCCGTTTATTGAAAACTTGCGTAAAATAGGGATAAAAGCCGTATTTCGCAACGTAGAAGTTAATATTTTCAAAAACCGATTGGATAATTTTGATTTTGATATGGCGATTGTTTCATTCGGTGTCAGCCAACTTCCGGGCAATGAACAGCGTGAATATTGGGGGAGTCAATCTGCCGACATTAAGGGCAGCAACAATCTAATCGGCATCAAAAATCCGGTAGTTGACGATATTATTCAAAAACTGGTTTCGGCGCAGGAAAAGGATGACTACATAACGGCGGTTAGAGCTTTAGACAGAGTTTTATTAAGTGAAAATTATATGATATTTCAGTGGTACTCACCTTATCAGCGGATTAGCCATTGGGATAAATTCGGGCAACCGCAAACCGATATTAAAGTAGGATTTCAGCCGTTTAGCTGGTGGATAAAGGAGTAAAAATGCGTACCTATATATTAAAAAGGCTTTTACTGATTCCGCTGACATTGTGGGGAATTATCACCGTAAATTTTGCCGTTATTCAACTGGCCCCCGGAGGACCGGTAGATTATGTATTGGCACAATATCGCGGTATCAATACGGATACAAAATCACAACTTACGTCTTCCGCCGAAATAAATAAACAAAGCACAAATACGACAACTTCTTCCGGTTATGTCGGTGCACAGGGTGTTCCTGACGATTTGATTAAGGCTCTTGAAAAGCAATTCGGTTTTGATAAGCCGTGGTACTATCGCTACGGAAAAATGCTTAAAGATTATCTCTGCTTTGATTTCGGCAAAAGTTATTATCGCGACAAAAGCATCATAGAGCTGATTGCCGAACGGATGCCGGTTTCCGTTTCACTAGGTCTATGGTCTACCTTAATAATTTATCTGATTGCCATACCGCTCGGTATTAAAAAGGCGCAAAAAAGCGGCTCCGGATTTGACATAATTTCATCTTTTATTATCGTTATCGGCTCGGCTATGCCGGTGTTTTTACTTGCCGTATTTTTTATAGTTTTCTTTGCCGGAGGTATTTACTGGCAGATATTTCCACTCCGCGGTCTCACTTCGGACAATTGGGAAAATCTTGATTTGTTGCACAAAATAACCGATTATTTTTGGCACATAACCCTACCTGTAATTACAATGGTAGTCGGCGGATTTGCCGGTCTGACAATGCTGACGAAAAACTCTTTTTTAGAAGAAATTAACAAACAATATGTTTTAACGGCGCGTGCTAAAGGCGTTCCACAAAACAAAATCCTCTACGGACACATTTTTCGTAATGCTATGCTGATAATAATTGCCGGCTTTCCATCGCTGTTAATCAAAATGCTTTTTACCGGTTCGCTGCTGATAGAAGTTATTTTTTCCTTAAACGGGCTTGGTCTGCTTGGATATGAAGCCATAACTACGCGCGATTATCCGGTGGTTTTCGGTACGCTTTACATTTTCGGTTTACTCGGCTTAATTTTAAAGCTGATCAGCGACATAACCTATTCGCTGGTTGACCCGCGAATTAACTTTGACAGCAACTAAAGTTTGGCTATCATATCGGCAATTTCCACCGCCGCATTCAAGGCGGTAGTCGGCTTAAAATCAAGCGGTGCCGTTGCATCAAGTTTTACGGCACATCCTTTTGCACAAATTGAATTGACAAAGCGTAAATGCTTCGCCGTCAGCCAATTTTCACCACAAAATAAATATATCGGCTTGCCGGTTGCCGTTGCTTCGCAGCACATTGAAACAGAATCTCCGGTTACCACCAAATTATCGGCACACGCTAAAAATCCGGCGTAAGGATTATCCCCTTTATCACCCCACAAAAAGTCATATTGCGGTATATCGCTAATTGCCGACATAATTGCTTTTTCCGAGCTTTCACCCGTACGTCTGGAGGTTGTTACCAAAAGAGATCCGCCGATTCGCTCTTTTAATTTTCTGACTTCTGCACCTAATTTTTCGGCATTTTCCACCGTAAACGGGCGTCCCTTGATTGCGCCTCCGATAATTAACGCCGTCAACGGCTTTGGTAAATCGGCAAATTTTTCCGCCCATTTTTGTCTGGCTTCCTGCAAATATTCTGCCGTTATCCGGTGTGGACACCCGACTATGTAATAAACATTCGGTGTTGTTTTTTTATTTTTATCATGTTCCGGAGCAACCACCAAATCAAATTCCGTCAGACCGGCATTTCCAGGGTGCATCAGCTGAATCAGTTTAGTTTGCGGAGAATGTTTTTTGATATATCTGGCAATCGGAACTGTCCGCCGACTAATTGACAACACATAATCCGGAAACGGCTCTGTTATTGCGTTTCGGCTCTCTTGAGCTACCCCTAACAGGCTTCTGCCCCTCATAAAGTTAGGTAATGCAGCCCAACGCGTATAGTCAATTTTCTTTTCTATTGCTGTGAATTTTGTTTTATCCAACGCACCGATAACACCTCTGGCCTGACCGACACTACCGCGGCGATTATCCATTAGGGCCCATAAAATTTTCGGCATTTTCCACTCCGAGATATTTTCTTTTACTTTTTTGCTAATATATGATATAAAAAACGGGTATGGCAAGAATTTTTTAAGGTATTCACTATGAAAAGACTTCTATTGGCAATTTGTCTGTCACTTTATTGTTTTTCTGCCGATGCGCAAGTAGCTCGCATTTCGGCATCAAAATCCGGCTCCGGTTTATCATCATATCAAAATACGACACAGCCTGCGTCTACCGTTACAAACAGCCGCAACAACACCGCAGCAGCCGACAATACCACTCAAACCACACCTAAAATGCGCGGTTATCTCCGTAACTCCGGCGACCAGAAAGAAGCACGCAATATTTTGATTTTAAAAGCCGTTGTTGACTATAAAACCGGAGATGAAAAACTTGAGCAGGATTTTGCAAATTTAGAAAATAACCGCGAATACAACAAAAAGCTGGAAAAGATTATGCAACAATTAAGCAACAAAAAAATTCGCAACTCCAAAAACAAAGAAGTCATACAAATTTTAAATGATGCCGGCAACCGCATTAACAATCTTTTAGCAGATTAAGGATTGCTTAATATCTTCAGGCTATAATTACCCCAACGTATATGACCAAAAGGCTATAAAAGCGAGGTTAAAATGAAGAAGATATTTTTAATTGTTTTGTTAAGCATAGTTTGTTCGTCCTGTTGGCATCAAATTGAAAACGAACAACTGTACGCGTCTGATGCCGATAGGTTTCGCCAAAACATTGCCGTTAAAGCAATGGGTGATGATTATGTGGTCTATGAATATACTGACGTTCGTATTGATGATGTAGCGACTCTGGCCTCTCGTTTCTGCTATGAAACAAATCCGGAAAAGAAGGCTTATCTTCGTGACATATATATGTACAAAAATCATAAAAGAAGAGCTACTTTTGACTGTGTAAACCTTGCATTACAATAAAAATATCCCTATATAAAATTTTAGGGAGAACGAATATGAACAAGGATTTATACCAGATTCTCGGAGTTAGTAAGAGCGCATCCGAGGCAGAAATAAAATCAGCATATCGCAAACTGGCGCGTAAATATCATCCGGATTTAAATAAAGATGATAAAAATGCAGCCGACAAATTTAAAGAAGTTTCTAATGCCTATGACATTATCGGCAATGCCGAAAGGCGTAAAAAATATGACAATAATGAAATAGATGCTGACGGTAAACCAACCGGATTCGGTGCCGGATTCGGCGGTGGTAACGGTTATGAAAGTTATAATTTCGGTGGTGGAAACCCTTTTGCCGGCTTCAAGCGAAGCGGAGGTTTCGGTAATTCTGCCGGCTTTGATTTTTCGTCTGTTTTCGGTGATGATATTTTTTCTCAATTCGGAGGCCGAGGGTTTTCCGGTGATGTTGGCAGACAAAAGGGACAGGATATATCCTACAATATGCGCGTAGATTTTCTGGACGCTGCCAAAGGCGTAGAAAAACAGATAAATCTCAACGGTAAAAATATCAATGTCAAAATTCCGGCAGGTATGCAAAGTGGACAAACAATGCGGCTGAAAGGTTTAGGCAATAGCGGAATAAACGGTGGTGAAAACGGTGATGTCCTTATTACGGTTAACGTAGACGAACACCCTTATTTCAAAAACGAAGGTATCAATATTTTGCTTGATTTACCTATTTCCGTAACAGAGGCAGTCAACGGTGCCAAGATCACCGTTCCTACAATTAACGGGAAAGTAGCGGTAACCATTCCGGCTTTTTCTTCAAGTGGCGATAAACTCCGTCTGAAAGGACAAGGGATTAAGGCCAAAAGCGGTAGTGGTGATGAAATCATTAATCTGCAAATTATGTTACCTAAGCAGAAATCGGATGATTTAGCGCAAGCCGTTGCCGGTATTACTAACTATGCGGTAAGGAGTTTTTAATGCTACTGGAAAGCCTTAAACAGTTTGATTGGCTAAATGAACCGTATCAGGTACGCTTTGACGAACAAGGTATGCACGTTTCAACTAAATATCGGACAGATTTTTGGTGTTGTGCGCGCTACAATTTTTATAAAGATGACGGTCATTTTTTCTTTTCGTCTGCCCGCAATGATTTTTGCTGTGATCTTTGCTGGGCCTTTGCGGATGTATCCGACTTTGATCAATGCGGGATTATGCTTCGGCGCGATTCCGGCAACTGGTTTAAGGCCGCCATTATGTACGACAACGCCGAACAACCGATGCTTGCCACTTGCCTGACACAAGACGGCTATTCCGATTTGGAAACCCGTCCGCTACCGTTAGGAACAAACAAGATACACTATTGTCTGAAACGGCGTAAAGGCTGCTATATGGTTGGCTATTCTCTTGACGGACATAACTTTTCGCAGTTACGCAAATTCTACCTCATACACGACAATGACGAAATTGACGTAGGAGCATATATCTGTTCTCCGCAACGCGAAAACTTTGAAGCCGTACTTGAAAATATTACGATTTCCTAAATTACCATGGTACGTTATTTACGCATCTATCCGGATTCTGATCGCAATATTCCTGATTGTTTTTATAATCATACAGGTGCTGTCTTTCTTTACTTACCTTACCGGCTTCACAAGCACACAAGCCTAAAATTACTGCTACCGCTAAAAAAAATCGCATTACCGCCTCCGTTAAAAAATAGATTTAAGACTAATCAAAACCAAACATACCGTTAAAAATTTAGCACAAAACGGCCAAAATTTTTTGCCCTCGTATGCATCGGCAGATTTCCATAAGCCCCTTAAAACAACAACCATATAGCAGACAAAGCATGCCGCTAAAATCAAATGACATACCAAATACGTCATAACCGAATCATTACTGCCGGTCATTAAACGAACAGAATTGTTAAAAATATAAAGCACGATATTTACCGAGCATAAACGACCGTACGGACAAATAATGCGCAACACTCCGCTATGGGTTATGTTTGTTAAAATATTAAACAACAAAAATCCAAGTAGGCCAAATGCCCAAAACGTAATTTTTAACGAATATTCGCCACCGGCAAGTTTTTTTAACATAAAGTCCTCTCAAGTTCCTTAAAAATATGTAACCAACTCA
>CAYOYE010000016.1:0-10360 GCA_964408115.1 uncultured Azospirillaceae bacterium | reverse complement strand
AGGCGGACGACGGCAATGTTTATAAGAAACTGGACTGTCAGAATGGTGGTACGCAAAATAAGGATAAGTGCGAGTGTATTAACGGCTGGACCGGAGATGATTGCAGTACGGCGGTAGACCATACGGGCTATGATAGCGAGAGTCCATGCGGTGACGGGTATAACCAAATCGGCACAATAGTATCTGGCGGTAAGACGTATTACAAGTGCGAGGAGGTAGACCATACGGGCTATAGCGAGAGTCCATGCGCAACCGGTTATACCACGACTGCTACAATAAAATCGGGCGATAAGCTATATTATAAATGCGACTTTGATGACACGAACTTTATAAAGGATGACGACGGCAATGTTTATACAAAACTGACCTGTGCCAACGGTGGTACACAGAGTGGGGATAAGTGCGTGTGTGCCGAGGGCTGGACCGGAGCGGATTGTAGCGTAGCTGCCACCTGCGGATATACGACAACGGAGTGTGCAACCGGTTATAAAGCAACGACCAATAAATGTAAATCGGGTGATACGACCTATATAGAATGTGTCCTTGATGAAACAAACTTTATAAAGGCGGACGACGGCAATGTTTATAAGAAACTGGACTGTCAGAATGGTGGTACGCAGAATAAGGATAAGTGCGTGTGTGCCGAGGGTTGGACCGGAGCGGATTGTAGCGTAGCTGCCACCTGTGGATATACGACAACGGAGTGTGCAACCGGTTATAAAGCAACGACCAATAAATGTAAATCGGGTGATACGACCTATATAGAATGTGTCCTTGATGAAACAAACTTTATAAAGGCGGACGACGGCAATGTTTATAAGAAACTGGACTGTCAGAATGGTGGTACGCAAAATAAGGATAAGTGCGAGTGTATTAACGGCTGGACCGGAGATGATTGCAGTACGGCGGTAGACCATACGGGCTATGATAGCGAGAGTCCATGCGGTGACGGGTATAACCAAATCGGCACAATAGTATCTGGCGGTAAGACGTATTACAAGTGCGAGGAGGTAGACCATACGGGCTATAGCGAGAGTCCATGCGCAACCGGTTATACCACGACTGCTACAATAAAATCGGGCGATAAGCTATATTATAAATGCGACTTTGATGACACGAACTTTATAAAGGATGAAGACGGCAAAGTTTATACAAAACTGACCTGTGCCAACGGTGGTACACAGAGTAAGGATAAGTGCGTGTGTGCCGCGGGCTGGACCGGTAATTTATGCGGTGTAGCGGTTGATGTACCGGATGGTTATTCGGTAGTCAACGGTTGTCAATCTGGTTACACTACGGACAGTAACGACGCATTTAAGAGTGGCGGAACAACGTATTACAAATGTATTTCGGAAAGTTGTGACGGTTTTGTAGATGAAGCGGATTGTGATTTAACGCTCAACTATAAGTCGGATACCTGCCTGAGCGGAACGGCGTATAAATATAAATGCACAACAAGAACAAATTTGCATTGTGCAACGGCAAACCCAACGGCGGATATATGTTACAGCTGTGAAGACGGGTATTATTTAAGCGGCAATAAGTGTTTGGAACACATCAACAAAACGTGTAAAACCTATAAAGAGGGGACGGACATCTGCGACACTTGTGAGGAAGATAGCACCGTTATTAATGACGCCGGATATTGTACAACCGATTATGTCGGGAATGCGGAGGCAAATAGCGATGTTAGCGTTACGGATGAAACGGTCAACGAATCAAAAGATTTGTATTCGGCAACCAAAGAATATGCCAATATTTACGGTAAACAGACTCTGGCTAATGCGTTAATATCGGATGATACGTCAGATGACGGGACGGCGGCCAGTAACGAGGACGGGACATACAGCGGCAGTATAACAATCAATACCGATAATGCCGATGCCGTAGTAGCCGGTCTGGTCGGGAGCGGTGAAGATACGGATTTGCAAGTACATTATTATAACACTTACAACATTGCTAAAGTTGATGCTGTCAATGCGCTGGTAGATCTTTCGGCAGATCCGTCTACCGATCAGAGTGTGACAGGGACGATAACGATAAATAATACGGTGGGAGAAGATAAAGATAATCAGGCGGTTGTTTACGGAATTTATTCGGAAAAGTCGGCAGCTAATGCGTATGTTAACTATTCTTCTTCAACTGTTAAGGTAACGGCAACCGGAGAAATAAACATTACAAGCGATACCAACAATGCAATATACGGTATTTATGCTTTGGGTGGTGCGACAAACGTTTATGGTAACAATACCACAGGAACTATTAACATTACAAGCACCGGTGATGCCGACGTTTATGGTATGTACGGGGGCAGCGTATATTCGGCAGGTAGTTATTATACCGAGACAGCATATTATTCCTCCATTAGCATTACCAACAGCGGCAACGGTAATGTTTATGGGTTATACGGTAGTGCTAACTTAGGAGTTGGCGTTGATGTTTATGGCTGGGGATATGATTATACCGGTAGTATGGATGAGGATAGTCTGGCAAATAATAAAATTCAAGATTATCTTACGATAACCAATTCCGGCAATGGTGATGTCTATGGACTATATGGCTCGCATTCCGAAAATTGGGGCTTAATTAGAATTTATAACCGTGGCAGCGGTAATGTTATCGGTATGAAAAACGCAAGTTATGATTTGGGCGGTATTGTTATAGAAGGAGTATACTCAAGCGATGCGGCAGAAGAAAACAGCAGTGAAGCCATAGGAGTAGAAGTTGCCAAAAGTGGCAACTTGCGGTGGTTTGGATATTATAGTAATGATTATCATACGCTGCCGCTTAGTGATGCAATTGTAATTATTAAGAATATGAAAACCGCCTACGGTATTTATGCAAATGAAAATGCCGAGGTTCACATGTATCATAAAGATCCTAGTGTAAACGGCGATTTCTACAATATAGAGATTGGCGGCGGAAAAGATGCTTATGGTGTTTATGGTAAAGACGGCACAATCGTAACAGACAATTCAAGCAATATCTTGGTTTCGGCAACTGATACGGCATTCGGCATTTATACCGGCAACAAATCTACGGTTAGTGTCGGATTTATATATTCGCAAAATACATCATACGCAAATATGTCTGTTTTCCCTTCGGTTAGCGTAA
Organism: uncultured Azospirillaceae bacterium; assembly: GCA_964408115.1. Classification (GTDB taxonomy): domain Bacteria; phylum Pseudomonadota; class Alphaproteobacteria; order RF32; family CAG-239; genus RUG410. Next base: position 7,246 of record CAYOYE010000016.1, on the reverse strand, counting down.
AAGATGCCAAAACGTCAATCGGTATATATACCGGATATGAATCTACGGTATATAACGGTCCTGCTTACATGAATAGCGTCTATACCGGCTATAGTGGTTATTACGAAGGTAACGGAGATCTATACGTTTCCGGTACGGATACGGCAGTCGGTATTTATACCGGTGATAACTCTACGATAACTAATTTATCAAATGAATATGATGCTCATTCAGACTTAATGGAATATTCAAATCATGAGAACGATTCTGCAACGGATATCACTATATACGGAATTAACGTAGAAGGCGCAAAAACGTCAGTCGGTATTTATGCCGGTGACAAAGCTACGGTGAATAACGGTTTTTATGATGGTAGCCTGAGCTACACCGACGTTTCGGGCGCTTCAATCGGGTATATACACGTTTCCGGTACGGATACGGCAGTCGGCATTTATGCCGGTGATAACTCTACGATAACCAATTCGTCAGATTATAGTGGTTCAGGTGATTGGGTACACGATATTAGTGTCAGAGGCGCAAAAACGTCAGTTGGTATTTATGCCGGTGACAACTCTACGATAATCAACGGCGGTACTGCTGACGGGGCTACAGGTCGTGGTTATTATTCAATCGTTTCCGGTACGGACAAGGCAGTCGGCATTTATGCCGGTGCCGGCTCTACGGTAACTAACCATGGAACGGTTGTCGTAAATAGCGACAATATCGGTATCGGGATTTATGCCGGTGCCGGCTCTACGGTAACTAATAAAGGTTCAATCACCGTAAATAGCGACAATATCGGTATCGGCATTTATGCCGAGAGTGGCGCAACTATTGTTAATGAGGGCGACATATATGTAACGGCAACCAACCTTGCAATCGGTGTTTATAGCGAAGCCGTTAGTAGCGGCGAAACCGAAACCGGAAGCATAAGCATAGAATATAGTAATGATCTAGAAATAGAAGCCGGAACGGATGGAACGGCTTATGGATATTATGCGGAATATGAACCGGATGACGATAACAATATAACTAGCACAATATATGCGCAAATTCACATGTGGGGTGCCGATTCAGTCAGCGGCGGAACTACGGCGGATTATGTTTTCAATGGTGACCGACTGTTTGAAAAAGGTACGCTGATAGAAGACGGTAGTTTGATTTCTGACGGCGATTTGAATTTAGACGAACTGCCGGTACAAGTTGTGGCAACACAAAATGCCACCATTTCGGCACAGAGCCTTTCCGGTACTCTGGTTATGGCGGCAGAAAGCGTAAGTGACGGCTTTGCCACTGCCTATACAACCACCGATACAATTTCGGCAGATTCTACCGCAGGTTTGAATTTGCTCTCGCAATCGGCATTGTTTGAGGCCTCTTTGGCAGAAAACGGTAAAGATGTCAACTTAACCATGAAGTCTTTTGCCGATGTGGTAGAAAATTCTTCGTTGGCGGAATTTTTACAAAATAACTATGCCGCCGAAAATAATGAGAGCTTGTTCAAAAGCCTGAAAGCCGAAGAAACGGTCGCCTCACTTAACGATAATTTGGATAGGCTTTTCGGTAAGGAGATGTTTAGCCGGTTTGCCGACGAAAACTTAACCGCTTTGCGCGAGCTGAGTTTTGATATGAACGATAAACTGTTTAATAATACGCAAAAAGAACTTTCTATCGGCGGTAGCACCTCGTCTTTGGCTATTTCCGGTAACAGCCGCTATTCGCTGAGCTTTGCCCAAAACGGAAAATCGGCACTGGGCGTAAACGTTGCTTTTTCGGATATTAATAGTAATGACGGACACAAAAATAACAGTCGCGTAGATAAAATGTATAATATCGGTATGCCGATGGGATATCGCATTAACGGATTTAATTTGCTTTCAACTCCGCGAATTGGATATGCCTATGGTACATACGACCGCTTGGGGATAGATAACCAAAATTATGACGGTAAACTACATACGCAAATGCTGGCTTTGATGAACGAAGCGCGCTATCCGCTAAAAGCCGGAAGCTGGAATATTGCTCCGTCTGCCGAACTGAATTTGGTAAACTATCGCTTTAAGGGCGAGGAAACGGCTCGGCGCTATAGCCTGAATATTAAAGAGCAAAATACTTATTCGCTTGAAGCCGGTGTCGGACTTTATGCCGATAAACAGCTTAATGTGGCAAAAGACGGGGCGTTTAAACTTTCCGCCGGTGTCGGTTTGTATCACGAATTTGCCGACCCGTACAAAATTAAAGTCGGGATGAATGAAATGGACGGCACGTTTGTTTTGCGTGACGAAAACAGAACGGATAATCGGGCTGTTGCACGCTTCGGTGTTGACTTTAACTATAAAGGTTTTAGCCTGAGCGGTAAGCTGATGTCGTATATTGACCGCGAATTACGGACTAATGCCGTACTAGACCTGAAATACGGCTTTTAGAAAAGTTTGGTGAGCAGAGCAGATATTATTTTGTGATGTGGATAGTACGCGGGTGCTTTCTCATAAAGCACCCGTAGTTTTTCTCTTTCTTAAAGCTGTTTGTTAAATTTATTTCGGTAATTTTGCACAATAGGCTGCAATCAGCGGCATAAATTCCGTAAATGCCGTTTGATATGCCGATTTCTTAAATTCTACCGCTCCGCTACAGGCTTCGGCAAAAGTCCCCCAGCGATAAGCCCGAAATTCCGGCTCTGCCGTTTGCAAATTGATTTGTGCCGAATCTCCGCCAAAATAAAACAGCGACCAATACATATCTTGTCCGGCATTTTGATATCCGCGCTTTTGCATACCGGCCCGCACTTGGGGCGGAAAAACATAGCGGGCAGGGGTTTCCAACGTTTGCACCCACTCCACCGCCGTTAGCGAAGTTTCTTCTTCCAGCTCACGCAAAGCCGCCTGACGCGGAGTTTCGCCGGCCTCAATACCGCCTTGCGGAAATTGCCACGAACCGGGTATATCTATCCGCTCACATAACAAAACTTTTTGGGCGCGGTTAAACACCACAATTCCGGCATTTTTACGAAAAATAAGCTCCATTTATTTGCCTTTGGCTGCCGTTTTCGGGGCTTTATCCTGCGCAGCAGCCGCTAAAACGGAACGATTGTCGTTTTGAGCGTATAAATATAAGGCTTTAACTAAATCCAACGCCCGAATTAGCTGATAATCCTTTATTTTTTCTTCATCTTTGTTTTTGGCGGTTTTGCCGGATTTTTTATCGGCCTTGTTTTTGGCATTGTCGCTCTGCTCATTCTTCAGCGCACCCTTCAAACCTGCCTCACTAAAGTTTAGACCGTAGGATTCTATTTCTTCTAACTTGGCCTGCTTAACTTCAACATCCGGCTCTATCCCTTTAGCCTGAATAGAGCGACCGGACGGCGTATAATAACGCGCGGTGGTCAGGCGCATTGCCGCACTGTTGCGCAGCGGAATAACGGTTTGTACCGAACCTTTACCAAACGATTTTTCACCCAGCACAATCGCCCGATGATGATCTTGTAACGCACCTGCCAAAATTTCAGACGCCGAAGCCGAACCCTCGTTTATCATTACGACAATCGGCAAATCTTTGGCTATGTCGCCTGCCGTAGCCGAATATTTTACCGTATCTTCCTCATTGCGCGAACGCGTGGAAACAATTTCGCCCTGTTCCAAAAACAAATCGGAAACACCGACTGCCTGATCCAATAATCCCCCCGGATTGTTACGCACGTCTATTACTAAACCTGCCAGCTTGTTCTTGAGTTTCTTTTGCGCATCTTTAACCGCTTTGGCAATCATCTTATCTATATCTTCATTGAACGAGGAAATACGAATATACAAAACGTCATCATTTTTAATTTCGCTCTTTACGGACTGAATTTTTATTTCATCCCGACGTAGCGTAACGCTGAACGGTTTTTCATTGGCACGACTGATTGTTACCTTAACTTTTGTCCCCACCTTGCCGCGCAGTTTGTTTACTACGTCATTTAAGGTCAGCCCGATAACCGTTTCGCCGTCAATGTCCGTAATGTAATCGCCGCTTTTTAAACCGGCTTTGGCTGCCGGCGTATCATCTATCGGCGATACAATCTTTACAACGCCGTTATCCATGGTTATTTCTATGCCCAAACCGCCGAATTTGCCCTTTGTCTGCTCACTCATATATTTAAAATCATCGGCGTTCAAATAGCTGGAATGCGGATCTAACGCCGTCAACATACCGTTAATCGCCGCCTCAATCAGCTGCTTGTCCGTCACGTCTTCTACATACGACATCTTTGTCCGCTCCATTACCTCGCCGAACAAATTTAACAGTTCGTAGGTGTTAATCTGCTCCTGTTCCGTTTTTTGCGCCGTATCTTTGGCGTTTGCCGGATTTATAAACAGGCCGATAATTAAGGCGGAAATAATTAAAGATTTTTTTAACATCATATTTTCCTTTTTCTAGTGTGCGTTCTTTTATTGGGCAATCCATTCATTCGGGTTGACCGGCTGATTGTTTTTACGAATTTCCATGTGCAGTTTGGTGTTACCGCCAGACGGCATAGTGCCGACCGGCTCTCCGGCTAACAACATCTGCCCGACTTCGGTATATGTTTCGCCCAGTCCGCCTAACAACGAGGTGTAGCCGGAACCATGGTCAATAATTACCAGCGTTTCAAAGTTTTTAAACGGACCGGCAAAAATAACCGTACCGTCGTATGGGGCAATAACCTGCGCTTTGGCGGCAGTCTTAATGTCTATACCGTTAGACACCACGCCCTTTGACATCTCTTCGTGAAAACGCGTAACCAACGGACCGCGTGCCGGACGTGATAAACGCCCCTTGGCCTTGCTAAAGTCGGTGATAACCGGCTCACTCTTGGCGCTGTCTTTATGCAAATCATAGCCCGTACCGCTCAAACTATGATTATTTTCCGCACGCAGCCTCTCGGCCTCACGTTCGCGTGCCAGACGCTCTTTTTCCGCCAGTTTTCGCTTGTTGATGATTTCCTGTTTTTTCAGCTTATCCAACAAATCACGCAGGTTGTGGGCCTGACCCGCCAGCTTTTCGGCTTTTAGGCGCGCTTCTTTACTCTGTGATGATAACTGCTGATACATTTCGTTTTTTTGTTGCGAAAGTTTTTTCATATCATCCTGTTGTAAAGCCAACTGTTTGTTTTGTTCCTGCAGTTCTGCTACCCGCTTGGCGATAATCTCTTTTTGATTGCTTATGTCTTCAATGCTCTGACGGATTGTGCCGGCACGTCGTTCCAGCGCATGAATACTGCCACGCAACAAAATCGTACTGCGCATAACGTCTACCGGCGAAAGCGGTTGCACAAGCACCGCCTCGGACGGGCGCAATGCCAAATTCTGCAAGGCAGCCAGCGTTTCTACCAACATGCCGTTTTCGGAGTTAAATTTTTCTTCCGACTGTAAAAGATTTTTTTGCAACTCGTCCAATTCTTCCTGCTGACGCCGAACTTCATCTTCGCCGTTTTGGATTTTTTTGGCTGCTGCAATCATTTTTTGATTAACGCTGTTTAGCTCGCCTTTGATTTTTTGTGCCTTCTGCTCAAACTGTTCGTGTTCTTGCGACACCTTTTTAGCCTCGGCTTCTACCTTGGCTAAATCGGATGCCGAAACGTTTTTGCCGGCAACGGCGTTTGCCTGCTGCCAAACAAAAATTCCGGTGATGACATAAAAAATTAAACGGGACGTTTTCAAGTTAAGTTCCTTCTTTTATTTTTCCAGTAAAGATTTACCGCTCATATCTGCCGGCTTTTCTATCTGTAATAAATCAAGCAACGTCGGCGCAATATCCGCTAAACGACCGTCTTTCATTCCCTTTATGTTTTGCGGAGCGTTATATAAAACAGCCCGTACCTTACCGACAGTATGCGCAGTATATGGCTGCCCCGTTATTTCGTCAACCATCTTTTCGGCATTACCATGATCGGCGGTAACCAGCAAAACCCCGTCGGTTTCTTTAATGGCTTCCATTACGCGACCCAGCGATTTATCTACGGCGGCAACGGCTTTTAATGCTGCTGCCATAATGCCGGTATGCCCGACCATATCACCGTTGGCAAAGTTGCAGATTATGGTATCAAATTTACGGCTCTTTATGGCATCAACAAGTGCATCCGTAACTTCGTAAACGCTCATTTCCGGCTTTAAATCGTAGGTGGCAACTTTCGGACTGTTAATCAAAATACGCTCCTCACCCTTAAACAAACGTTCTTCTCCGCCGTTAAAGAAAAACGTAACGTGGGCGTATTTTTCCGTTTCGGCAATCCGCAACTGTGTTAAACCATGTGCCGAAACAACTTCGCCGTAAATGTTGTGCAAAACTTCGGGAGCAAAAATCGTTTTCATAAAACGGTTATGATCTACCGAATATTCCGCCATGCCGACACAAATTGCAAAGTTGACGATTTTATGGCGCACAAAACCGTTAAATTCTGCATCACCCAAAGCATACAAAATTTCCCGCGCTCTGTCGGCTCTGAAGTTTGCCATTAATACCGCATCACCGTCTTCGGCGCCGGCATAATCACCTATCACGCAAGGAACGACAAATTCATCATTAACTCCGGCAGCATAAGAGGCTTTAACGGCTTCGTCCGCCGAAGCATAACGCTTACCGTTAGCCGAAACTATATTGTTATAGGCCAGCTCAACCCGATCCCAACGCTTATCGCGATCCATAGCATAAAACCGACCGGATAATGTAGCCGGTTTAACCAAAGGCATATCTTTTACGGAAGCCGAAAAATCCGCCAAAAATCCCTCGGCAGAAGTCGGAGGTGTATCACGACCGTCTAAGAAGGCATGTACGGCAACCTTAATGCCGTTGCGGTTCAAAATATCACATAATGCAACAATATGTGCCTGATGAGAGTGTACGCCGCCCGGCGACATCAATCCCATAAGATGACACGTCTTGCCGTTGGCTTTTAGTTTGTTAATCAATTCAACCAGAACCGGATTCTTTTCTAATGTATGTTCTTTTATAGCCTGATCTATCTTAGGTAAATCCTGCATAACAACCCGTCCTGCGCCTAAATTCATGTGTCCGACCTCGGAATTACCCATTTGTCCGTCAGGCAGACCGACATCTAAACCGGAAGTTTCAATAAATGAATGCGGACAAGTGGCTAATAAATTGTGCCAATTAGGAGTTTCTCCCATTTCAATGGCATTATCCTGCGTAATTTTTTCTCTGTATCCCCAACCGTCCAAAATAAGTAACATAACCGGTTTTTGCATAATTTTCCCTTTCTATATATATTGCAAAACTTTTAAACTGACAT
>CAYOYE010000015.1:0-10485 GCA_964408115.1 uncultured Azospirillaceae bacterium | reverse complement strand
GCCAACAACAATAAAGCGGTTATCAAAGTTGATAACATAGAAGTAACTCAAAGTGAATTCAGCTATATGTTGCAAAGACAGCTTGCGCAGATTCGTAACGTTTTAGGTGATGAAGACAGTGATGAAAATGAAGATAAAAAAAGAGAAATTGCTGCCGGTTTAGCCGATATGCTGTTGGAAAACGCCCTTATTGACAACACTATGCAAAAATACAAAATTGATTTTACGGAAAGTCTTGTCCGCAACATTATTTTAGCTACACCGCAATTTCAAATTAACGGACAATTTAATCGTGACATTTACAATCAGTACCTGCGTAGCAGCGGTCTAACCGAAAAAGAGCTGCTGACCGAAATTAAACGCGGTTTAGCACGCAAAATTCTGCTTGATACACAAACTGCTTATGTCAATGTGCCACAAGTATTACAACGGCAAATGGAAAAAATCTCCGGTCAGCGCCGTACTTTCAAATATATTAAGCTGGTTGCCGCCGAAACCAAGATAAATCGCGAGCCGACAGCCGATGAACTAAATCAGTATTACGAAGATTTAAGTGATGAATTTACCGTTCCGGAAAAACGCGATATTACCATGTTGGCATTATCTATGGATAATATTGAAAATAATATCACCATACCACAAGAAGATATTGATGAATATTATCAAGAACATATTGATGAATTTGAGCAACCGGAATCGCGTGAAGTTCAGCAGATTACTTTTGCCACAAAAGAAGATGCCGATGCTGCCGTAACTAAAATTGCCGACAACGAAGATTTTGCCGAAATTGCAAAACAGCAAGGTCAAACGGATGAAGAAACCAATTTTGGTTTTGTTACTCTGGCCGATTTACCTGATGAGCTGGCAGGTCCGGTATTTCAACTTAATGTAGGCGAAATTACCGCGCCGCTAAATGTTAATAATGAATGGCAGATATTGAAAGTTACCGCCGTAACTCCGGCAGTAACAACCGCAAAAGAAGATGCCAATGCCCAAATTGCCGCCGAATTAAAGCTGGAAAGAGCGTACGACGGTATTTATGACGTTATTAACAACATAGATGATAAAATCGCTGCCGGTGCTTCCCTTGCCGAAATTGCTCAAATTTATAATGTGCCGCTGATAAAGGTAACCCAATTAGATGAAGACGGTAATTCATCAAGCCGTAATGCAGACGTTGTAACAATCCTGCAAAATCCGGATGTTCGGGAAGCCGCCTTTTCTTATAATGAGGGCGAAATCAGCCAAACCGTTGAAGGCGATAACGGTGTGTATGTTATTCAGGTAGATAAGATTACCGAATCTCATCTTGCCCCGCAAGAAGACGTTGCCGACAAAATCAAGCAGTTGTGGCTGGAAAATGAACGCGCCACCCTTGTACAGGAAACCGTTGATAATATAGAACACGATTTGGAATCCGGCGACTCCTTTACCGAAGTAGCTCAAAGATATAGCTTGCCAATAGTTAAGACTATGCCGATTACCCGTAGTGAAACATTTGCCGGTCTGACTTTTGAAGACATTAAAACTTTATTTGCCCAGCCAAAGAATACACCACAGACATTGAAATCCGGTAATGATTACTTTATTGCCGTAACCGGAGATATCTATGACGATTCTGCTTCGCTGTCCGCTGAAGATAAAGAGTTCTTAAAGCAGGCTTTATATGCCGAAAATATGCGTGAGCTTTCAAGCGCGCTGTTAAAAGGCTATGCCAAAGATTATAAAGTAGAAGTAAATTATAATCGTATGGGATTAAACGAATAATGAAAGTTGTATTGATGGGGACGCCGGACTTTGCCGTACCGGCGTTCCGGCGTTTAATCGCCGAACATAACGTGGTCTGTATCTACACGCGTGAACCGAAAATTGCCGGTCGTGGCAAAGAGTTGTGTAAAACACCTGTTCACCTCCTAGCCGAGGAACATAACATTGAAGTTCGCACTCCCAAAACACTCCGTACCGAAGAAGAACAACTGCGTTTTGCCGCTCTAAAAGCCGATGTAGCGGTTGTTGCCGCCTACGGATTAATTTTGCCCAAGGCGGTTTTGGAAGCCTATCCGTTTGGATGTTTAAATATTCATGCCTCATTATTACCGCGCTGGCGAGGTGCTGCACCGATACAACGTTGCATAGAAGCCGGAGATAAAGAAAGCGGTGTAACCATTATGCAGGTAGCCGAGGGATTGGACACCGGTGATATGTTATTGTCAGCGCCGGTTACCGTAGACGAGCAAACAACCGGCGGTATTCTACATGATAAGCTGGCCGTTTTAGGCGCAGATTTAATTTCTGCCGTATTACAAAATCCGTCACAATATACACCGAAACAGCAATCGGATAGCGGAGCATGTTATGCCCAAAAGTTAGATAAATCAGAGTGTAAAATTGATTTTTCTTCGCTAAATGCCGTTGCTTTATGCCACAAAATTCGGGCATTTAACCCGTACCCCGGAATGTTTTTTGAGTATAGCGGAGAAAGATTTAAAATTTTATCCGCCAAAGCCGAAACAAACGTTTCCTTACCGGCAGGCACACTATATTGTGACGGTCATAAGCTGACTATAGCCTGTAATGAGGGTGCGTTAAATGTGCTAATAATTCAAAGACAAGGTAAAAAGCCTATGCCTATAGATGAGCTGTTGCGTGGCTTCACTTTTGCCGATAAAACGGTTTTATAGTGGTCTAAACGGAAATTTACCAACACTAAACGCTAAAACAAATTAATTGACTTTTTCTAAAAATTTGCTAGAAATTAAGTTAGCTAACTTATTATTAATTCTAACAATTTGTGTCATGAGTCAAGATTTTATCCTAACAGTAAACGGAGTGAACTATTGTGCATTCTGTACCAGAGTTCTCCTTAACGGTGAAACTTGTACCTGTAAAGCAGCTCGGCACGCCCTTGAAAAATTACATCAAAAGGAGTTTCGCGCTACGCTGCCCAAACATCCCATAGAGACACCACCGCGTGGCTTTAGAAAGTAATAAAAAACCCCCTGTCGTTTCCAAAACAAAAACAACAGGGGATTTTTTATAAACATTACGCACCCGATTATTTCATCGCCTCTGCACCGGAAATCACGTCTATCAATTCGTCCGTAATACTTTCCTGACGTTGCTGTTGATATTGCAAGTTCATATCTTCCAGACTTTCATCTATATTTTTTTCGGCATTTTGCATATTTGTCATACGCGTATAATGCTCGGCAGCCAGTGATGAATTTAAAAAACTGGCCATAGCAATCATTAAAAACTCATTTACTAAAGCCGAAAAAAGTTTTTCTTTTTCCATCGGAATCATCGGAATATTATTAGTACCCCATGGTTTATCCCGCAAATTTTTAAGTGCTTCCATATCAAACGGCACAATATTTTTCTTCTCTACCATAGTACCGGAATTTTTGTCCCTTATGTGATACCAAACAGAAACATTATTAATCTGCTCTTTACGGGTAGCCTCCTCCAGTTTCATTATCACCGTTTCGGAAATTGAGCCGACCATTTTCACCGAATTAGCCACCGCATATTTTGCAAACAACCGGCATTTAGCCTGTTCTGCCAGCATTGTAATGCGCTTACCGATAGTTAAGAACAAAACATCACGCCATAAAACGTTATGCTTTTTCAAATCTGCGCGTACTTTATCCAAAAGTTCTTTATTAAACTTTCCGACCATACCGCTGTCAGTACCGATTAAAATAACCAGATGACGTTGTTTTTGCGTTTTGTTATGAGCGACGGACGGCAAGCCGTTATTCAGTACCAGAGCCTGAAAAGCATCCTTTAGATTATGCCGATATTTTTCCAAAGCTCCGTTTGCCTGCTCATATTGCAAAATACTTACGGATGACAATGCTTTCATTGTATTCACGATTTCCCGCAAATCCTCCGTAGTTTTAATTCGCTTTTTTAATGCCTCAATGGTCATCAGCTACCAAACCCCTGTTTTTTAGAGCTACGGTAAATGCCGATAACATTTCGTCTGTCTGTTCCTTCGTCAGTTTTTTGCGGTCATAAATTGCCTTAACATATTCGGCAAACTGCATATTAAAAATTTCCCGAACAACCACTTGCGCTCCTTTATTTTTCTCGGTATCCAATCCGTCAAACAGTCCGGCGTTTGTCGCCATAAATACGGCAATTTGGTCGGCAGCCGACATTGTATCAAACTGCCGCTGTTCCAAAACAATACGGATTGCCCGACCGCGGTTAATTCTCATCTGAGTTTCTTTATCCAGCTGCGTTCCAAACTTTGTAAACGATTCCAATTCTTCAAATTGCGAATAGAATAATTTAAGCGGACCGATCAGCGATTTATACGCCGGCAGTTGTGCATCTCCACCCACGCGGGACACCGAGCGTCCGGTATCCATTGCCGGCATAATTCCTTTCTGAAACAAAGATGTAGAAAGATATATCTGTCCGTCCGTAATAGATATAACATTGGTCGGGATATATGCCGAAATATTACCTGCCTCGGTTGACACAATCGGCAATGACGTCAGCGAACCGCCGCCTAATTCCTTGGTTAGATGGGTTGAACGCTCCAACAAACGTGAGTGAATATAAAAAATATCGCCGGGAAATGCCTCACGTCCCGGTGGACGGCGTAATAGCAACGACATTTCGCGATAGGCCCGCGCATGATTGGTCAAATCATCATACACAATCAACACGTCATGCCCTTTTTCCATAAAATATTCCCCGATAGAGGTTGCGGCATACGGTGCAATATACTGCATTCCGGCTTCATCATCAGCGGCTGCCGAAACAACAATCGTGCTTTTCATAACTCCGTATTTTTGCAAATCGGCAATAACTCCGGCAACTGCGGAATTACGCTGCCCGATAGCACAATAAATACTAATCACGCCGGTATTTTTCTGATTAATAATCGTATCCAACGCAATAGCCGTCTTGCCGGTCTGACGATCACCTAAAATAAGCTCGCGTTGTCCGCGTCCGATAGGCGTAAACGCATCAATAGCTTTTATGCCGGTTTGTAAAGGCGTATCAACCGGCGCTCTATCCATAATCGGGAAAGCATCCGTTTCTATCGGTCTACGCTCCTGATAAGCAATTGGGCCTTTACCGTCAAGTGCTGCTCCTACCGGATTAATTACCCGTCCTAACAGATTGTCGCTTACCGGCACATCAAGTACTCGTCCGGTGCGACTGACCCTGTCACCGGCTTTTATTTTATCAGGATTATCCAAAAATACGACACCTACCGCATCTCGGCTTAAAGTTTGCACCATTCCCAAAACATTATTAGGAAACTGCAGCATTTCTGCCATTTCAACATTATCTAAACCGCTAACCATAGCCGTACCTGCCGATATAGAACGAACAATGCTCACTTCTTCTTTTTTGAGTTCGGCTTTAGTTTTTTTAATACCTTGCTCTATTGCTGCAAAAGTTTTTTCTGTTTCTATCATTTTAACCTCTGTTAATCAACTGCGCCACTTCATCATTCATATTATTCTGAAATTCCGCCAGATACTCTGCCAAATTCCACGAAATGAGCTGTTCTTCAGCTTGTACAGCCAATCCGCACACCAAACTTTCGTCTATGGAAAAACGAAACTTTATGTCTTCGGACAAATTAAATTGTTGTCGCAAAAAATCCTGTAGAATTTTCTGTTTTTCCGGAGCTATTTTATGCGCCGAGCGAATATTAATTACATTTTTTACCTGATAAGCCTCTGCAAATTCCTGTTTTTTGCGCGCCGGCAACATACGGATTTTTTCTTGCAGTTTTTCGGCAATTAAATCGCTTAACGTTACACCTGCCATTTGCTTAACGGCCTCGGTAGCAAATGTTTTAAAATGCTCAACCACCAACGCCTGTAACGACTGCTCAAAACTTTTCCGTTCACTTTGCAGTTTATCCTGCCACTCCAAACGGGCGGTGCGAAATTCCTGTTCGGCTTCTTCTGCCAGTTTTTGCGCCGTTTTTTCCGCTTCAGCATAAGTTTTTTCCAAAATTTTCTGCTTTTCAGCCTCAATTTCGGCCATTTTCTGCTCACATTGTTGCTTGGCCGCAACTGCCTTTTTATGTTGCATTTCGGCATCTTTCAAACTTTTTTCCACCGCTTCACGCCGCGCATCTACCGCCTTTAGCACCGGCAAATACAAAAATTTGCGCAGCAAAAACAACAGAACAATCAGATTAACGACCTGCGCCACCAATGTAAATAAATCAATATTCATAATAACTCCTGTTATAGGCGGTTATTGCCCGATTGCATAATTCCAAAACGGATTTGCGTATAATGTTAAAAAGGCAATCAATAAAGCGTACAGAGCCGATGTTTCCACCATTGCTAACGACACAAACATTGTACTGCGAATACGGGATGCCTCATCCGGTTGTTGTGCCATTGCCTGCAAAGCCGATGCCGCAGCATTACCTTCGCCCAAAGCCGAACCGATACTTCCAATCCCCATACATAAACAAGCACCTATTATTGAACTTGCTCCGATAATTGCAAATGAATCCATATTTATTTCCTCCATTTAGTCTGTTAATTCATCATTATTTTCCGTTTCTTCCTTTACCGAAGAAGAATATACTATTGCCAACAATGCAAAGATATAAGCCTGAATTGAGCCGGTCAACAAACCCAGTGTCTGCATTGTCAGCGGAGCTACAAACGGAATAAAAGCACTCAAAATAGAGGCAAACATTACTCCGCTTAACACATTTCCGAATAAACGCAATCCCATTGCGAAAATTGAGAAAAATTCACTAAAAATATTCATCGGCAACATTAAAGGTATCGGCTCTATAAACTTTTTCAAATACCCTTTAAGTCCGGCATTTTTAATAGAAAAATACGGTATAGCCAAAAACACCACCAACGCCAGTGCCATTGTTGTACTCATAGAAGCCGTCGGCGTTCTAAACCATGGTAAAAACGTTAGCATATTGCACACGAATATAAAACTGAATAAGCCCAATCCCATACCTAAATATTGATTTGTCTTTGAACCGCTTGTTTCCTGCGCCTCATTTTGTAACCACAACACCAGCATTTCCAAAAGCATCTGCCAACGGGTTATCTTTCCGTTTACCGAAAGATTACGCGTTACAAACCATGCCACCAAAGTGATCAGCGCAATCACCAACCAGCTGTTAAATATCGTAACGTTTATACTGAAATTTTCAAATTCCAACAATTTTATGGAATCATAATCAGCAAGTCCGATTTCTCGCTCCAACAAAGGAATATCCAGCCACTGTGAAAAATCCATATTTTTAATCATGTGCTTTTTCCTCTGTTTTTTCCGTCAGCAAATCGTGTCGCACGCGCCCGATAACAACTGTCTTCGTAATAAAAAAACTAACCAGATAAATCAATATCACAACCACATTTCTATTGGCAATTAGCACCAAACCGCCAAAAAACATCAGGATTCGCAGCAATGCCCAGCCGGCAAACATCCGCACTTTATGCTTACTTTCGCTCAACTTTTGAATACTTAAACGCAAAATGGAAAAATAAGCCCAACCGACAACAATACCCAATACTAAAGCGGCTGTCATACGCCAGATTTCTGCATTTTCTAATGCCGTCTGCCAAAATTTTTCCATTTTACAACCCCATACGTTTTATTTTTTCGGCGATTCGCCTATCTGCTTCTGCCATTTTTTCGTTTTCTATTTTGAGCCAAAAATAAGCGTTAACCAGTCCCCATACCAGCCCCAAAAACAACAAATTCAAGCGCCAGGAAAAACTTTGCGGATAAACTTCATCTAAATAGCCGCCTCCGAAAATTCCCAGTAAAATCGGCGTAATAATTACTCCACCCAATGAGGCAATCATTCCAAAGCCGGCAGTGCGCCTACGTTGATAACGCATTTTCATTTCTTCGGTTTTGCGTGCCAGTTTTTTCTTAATTTCCTGCTCAACCGTTTCATTATAATCCGTCATTTCCGCTTTCTCCGTTTAATTTGCTGAAGCCGCGCATCAGTCCTGTTTCCAACCGAACCATTGCCAAATTAAGCTCTTTACGATTTTCTTCATTTTTCTTAAAATCCACCAGAATAGTCTGCTGCAGTTCGTCCAACGTATTCCCCATAACCGCATTCTGCACGCTTATGGTAACATTGCTTCCTTTCTTAACCACGATTCCCTGATGGCAAGCCACGAATTTATCGGAATTTTCTTCATCTGTATAGCGCACGATACTTGGGGTTAAAGCCGACACAAAATCAACATGTCGGGGCAACAGCGTATGATACCCGTTCAATGTTTCAAACGTTACTTTTTTGATTTTGGTTTTTAAGACCACTCCCAAAGGCGAACAGACGACCAACTCCATCAGCTGTTATCCTCCTGTAATGATTTTTCGTAGGCAGCCTTTTTATCTTTTGTTTTTTCCAAAACCTCATCAATATCGCCAACCATAAAGAAGTCGTTATCTGACAAATAGTTAAACTCGCCCGATAAAATCCGTTCACATCCCTCTATGGTTTTCTCCAAATCAACGGAACGTCCCTCCATACCGGTAAACTGATATGTGGTATTAAACGGCTGTGTCAAAAATCTTTCCAGCTTACGCGCGGTTAATACGGTATTTTGGTCTTTTTCCGGCAATTCATCAAATCCTAACATGGCAATAATATCTTTTAATTCTTCATATTCTGCCAAACACTTACGAACGGCAATCGCTGTTCTATAGTGCCTGTCACCCACAATCAACGGCGTCAACATATTTGATGATGAAGCAAGCGGATCAACCGCCGGATATAGCCCCTGTGCCGCCCGCGTACGCGACAACACGATATTTGCCGACAAGTGAGCAAACGTATGTACGGCTGACGGATCCGTAAAATCATCTGCCGGCACATACACCGCCTGAATTGATGTAATTGCCGCATCTGCCGTAGATGATATGCGTTCTTCCAAATTTGCAATATCCGTACCAAGTGACGGCTGATACCCCACCCTTGACGGTATCTGCCCCAACAAAACCGAAACTTCCGATCCGGCCTGTACAAAGCGGAAAATATTATCTATCAGCAACAATACGTCTTTCTTTTCTTTATCCCGAAAATACTCTGCCATTGTTAAACCGGTCAGCGGCACCCGAAAACGCACCCCCGGAGCTTCGTTCATCTGTCCGAAAACCATTACGGTTTTCGGCAACACTCCGGCATCTTGCATTTCCCGATAAAGCTGTTCGCCCTCGCGTGAGCGTTCTCCTACGCCGCAAAAAATGCTTGCTCCCTCATAACGACCGACCATATTATTGATTAATTCGGTAATAAGTACGGTTTTACCAACACCTGCGCCACCAAACAAGCCGGCTTTTCCGCCTCTTTCCATTGGGGCTAACAAATCAATAGCCTTAATACCGGAAATAAAAATCTCTGATTTTGTCTGCCTTTTATCTAGTGGAATAGGCTCGGCATGTATCGGCGCTTTATATTTATTTTCCACTTCACCTTTTTTATCTATCGGCCGTCCGAACACATCAAACATACGCCCTAAAATACCGTCTCCCACCGGTACTTCTATCTGGTGTTCGGTATCAATAACTTCCGTATGACGGGATAATCCTTGAGTAGACCCCATAGCCAAAGCCCTTACGGTTTTCTCATCTACATAGCCCTGCACTTCGGCAACCAAATCTCCGATTTTCAGCTCATTAAATATATTTGGCAGCTGTCGGGGAAATTCAATTTCAATCACACTACCGTTTACAGCCGAAACATAACCTATGTTCTTTTTATTTGCCATATTTTAAACCCCGTCTACAATATTTACATTTCTTTATAAGTAATCACAAACACATTATTTTCTATATGATACCTTTAAAAAATACCGACTAAAGTATTAATTTTATCTTAACAAAACGATTATACCTACCTGTACGAATAAAAAAACGACAGCTGTTTTTATGCTGCCGTCTGTGCCTATAAAAGCCCGATAATTGCCGCAATAATAGGTTTATCCGCCGGTGCAAAATCATATTCCGGCAGTTCCTGCGGTTTTACCCATTTATATTGCTCATGTTCCAACACCACCGGTATATCCTGACTTTTGCAGGTTGCCCAAAACGAATGTAAAACAATCGTGCCGAAATCATAATCATACGAGCTGACAACAAACGGTTCTCTAACAAAAATTTCTAAATTCATTTCCTCCTTCAGTTCGCGAACCAAACACTCATCCAGCGTTTCGCCGTCTTCCAGTTTTCCTCCCGGAAATTCCCACTTATATTCCAAATCTTTGCCATGTTTGCGTTGGGCAATTAAAATCAAACCGTCACACATTATCAAACCGGCAGCCACATCTCTTTTCATTTTTACCGTCCTAAAGTTTTATATCTCAACTGACTATATATGTATCATATTGATACGCCTTTTTCAATGACTATATACCTTATTGTTGAAAAGCAAAAGGAGATAGCAATGAAAAAAATATTAATTATCACCGTTGCCGCAGTTATCGGAATAGCGGCATTTAATGC
>CAYOYE010000014.1:0-10638 GCA_964408115.1 uncultured Azospirillaceae bacterium | reverse complement strand
CGACTGGCTTTCGGTTAGTCCGCGCAAGTCGTTGCCTTCCAACAACCACCGTGTTAAAAATAACGGTTTGGAAAATGAAAGAAAAATCAGAGCAAAGAAATATGCAATAAAGGCGTTGGCCGAAGAAGAATATGACGGATCTATTGAAGAAGCCTTGGCTTTATTGAAGGATGATAAGGCGGTTCAGCAAGAAGCAGATGAAGCCAAAGAAATTTTTGATAAAGAAAACCATATTGAAATGGCTGACGAAGAAGCCGTTTTGCGTAATGCTGCCAAAATAGATGAAATTTTGAGCGAAGTTAATTACGAATCAGTGCGTAGCGGCCAAGATTATCCGGATATTAATCAGGTGATGGATAATGTTGAAGTTATTGATAATACCACATCATTTGATGATGAAGAAAACGATACGCCAAAAAGCAAAGAAGATTATTGGAACGTAGCCATTGAAACCGCTAAACAACAGGCTATGATGCTGCGTACCGGTGATCAGAACTTCTTTATGAAAAAAGAACAAGAAAAAAGAGATACGTTGCAACGCGATATCAGTAACTTCTTCTTTATCGGTTTGGGGCAGGGTGTTGCTGCCGATGCTATGAGTGCACCGACAGAAGAAGATTTGGCTACAACGGCAAATCAAGAGAGATATGTGGATCGCGAATCGCAAAAAGCCCTGAAGGCAATGAATAAGCTATGGGGTGAAAATCAAGGACATCTTGCTATTTCTACCGACAGCATTTTGACTAATGCGGTGGAAACATCAAAAAAGGCAGATTCTTATAATGCTCGTTGGGAACAAAAAGGATTTTCACGCGTTGCAAAATTCTTGCGCGATAAAAAGGCTAAATTTGACGGCTTTTTGAAAGGTATTTGGGGTAAACGTGCCGAAATTAAGAAAAATACAATAGAACATATCAAAAACAATAAGTGGCGTTTGATTATTGATACGGCTGCTACGGCTGTGGTGGCCCTAACGGCAAGTACCGGACTTGCGATGCCGGTAGTTGCGGGGTATGCACTTTATTCTGCCGCAGGTTCTTGGGTATGGCCGGTGGTTGAAAGAAAAGCCAAAGAAGTTAGAGCGGCTAAAGCTGCCGGACGAGATGCAAAAGAGTGGAGCGGTTTGTCCGGACTTAAAAAAGCATTTGCGGCTATCAAGAGCAACAAAGATGAATATAGAAAATATAAAAACCGGGCTTATACGGGTACGGCTGCCGGTATTCTAGGTGCCGGTGTTGTCAGCGGCATGGGCGCAGCTTCAAATTGGGCTGTCCAAAAAGCCGGATACATGGCAGCTAAAGTAACATCTTCGGTTATTCGTTCTGCCGGTTCGGTAACAAGTCAGATTATGAATTATCGTGATGTTAAAGCTGATTTTAAGGCTGATCCTTCGGCAGAAAACAGAGCTAAATTACAAGATGCTAAAATCGGTTTAGGTTTGGGTGCGGCTATTGCTTTAGCCGGAAATTTATATAGCTTTAATCATGTATTGGAGAGTAATAGTGCTGAAAATGGCGAATCTGGTGGTATTTTAAGCAAAATAAAGAGCCTGTTTGCTCCGAAAGGTGAAGACCGGACGGTTGAAGCACCGGATACTACCGCTACAGCCGGAGTTGGCGCCGGTATTGGCGGAGCTGACGGCAAAGAAGTTGACGGTGTTGCTGCGGCAGAAGCAGTAGCCGCGACTCCGGAAGTTGTTGTGCCGGATGAGTATAACTCCGATATGGGGATAAGCGAGGCTCACTGGAATGAAATGCACCGCAAACTTACGGGTATTTATGAAAATCATGCCGAAATATTTGGAAAAGAAAATGTCGCCTCGGCTGATGCGTGGGAAAATATGTATGCGAACATAGAAAATGCACGCGCCGAGAATCCAAGTTTGTTTGGTAATGATACAAACGAGCAGGTTCTGTATAAATATATGAAATTAATAGAAAATACAGAGCGTGTACAGGGCGGTCCGAAAGGATATTTGGTAACCAGATTGGCAAAGGACGGTTTACCGACATACGGAAGCAAAGATATGACGGAAACAATGCGTGCATTGAACAAGATTATTATCTGCGGTGAAAAACCAAATATATCGGCAGATAAGATAACCGGTGTATTAGATAATATTGATGAACGTACGGGTGCTTATACCGGTGCAGGCGCCGGAATTGGTGTAACCTCTAACAGATACATCGGTGGGCGTGCGGATTGTAACGAATATCAGAATGCTTGGGAAAAAGCCCATAGAATGGCTCCAAAGAAGGTAAAAGCTCCGGCTATAAGCGAAGTTGTGGCTAACAAAGAACCGGAACAGGCGGATGCTTCAGTAGACCAGACTTTGAGAAATGAAGAAGTAGCTGAACCGGATGCAAACATTACGGAGACTACAGTAAATAAAGCAAACGGTGTAGATATTTATCAAGGTGCTACAAATGGTAATTTGAACGCTAACGGAGTTCCGGTAGAACAGGTTGCCACCGTTCCGGCGCCGGAAGGTGTTGAACCGACAAGTGCAGAGAATGGAACCATCAATGTTTATGAGGGGGCAACCAATCATAACTTGAATGCTAACGACAAAAAAGTTATAAGCAGATTGCGTACAGTAGCTGTTGCCAGCAGCGGAAATGAGCGTTAATCGTATGTTATAAAGAGCGCAGACTGCCTTTTTTAGGGCAGTCTGTTTTTTTATGATTGGTGGAGAGAGACAGTGCATGATATTTGGAATCCATGGCATGGGTGTTTGAAAAAAAGCGAAGGTTGCGAAAACTGCTATATGTATGCGCTGGATAAACAACGCAATCAAGACGGTAGATTGATTTATAGGGTAAAGAATAACTTTGACTATCCGTTGCAACGCGATAAAAACGGACATTACAAAATTATGAGCGGAGAGCAACTGCGCGTTTGTATGACCTCGGATTTCTTTTTGGCCGAAGCGGATAAGTGGCGAAAAGGAGCGTGGAATATTATGCGTCAGCGCCCTGATGTGATATTTTTTCTTTTAACCAAACGTCCGGAGCGGGTGGCAGACTGTCTGCCTGATGACTGGGGCGAGGGGTGGGAAAATATTTTCTTTAACGTTACCTGTGAAAATCAAAAACGAGCAGACGAGCGCATACCTATATTGTTTTCACTACCGTTTAAGCATAAAGGAATTATGGCAGCACCGTTTGTCGGCGAAGTTTCGTTACGCGAGTATTTACCGGCAGGGCAGATAGAGCAGGTGGTGGCAGGCGGCGAAAATTATGAGGGGTCGCGTCCATGCAGGTATGAATGGGTAAAAAATCTGTATGATGAATGTAAGGCCGCAGATGTAACGTTTTGCTTTATTGAAACCGGCTCTTATTTTATAAAGGACGGTAAAACTTATCATATTGCCGATAAGGAACGCCAGAGTTATCAAGCGTATCGTTCCGGTTTGCAATATGCCGGACGCAAGATAGATTTTAAGCTGCAACCGGCAGAACAACAATCATTATTGGAAGAACCGAAATATCGGAAATATTTTAAGCCGCGTTGTGAAACTTGTGGAATGAAACTGATTTGTAACGGCTGTTCGCGTTGTGGCAAATGCGAGTAATTGTCAGAATATTTCGGCTTTTTATGGCTAACTGTTTTATTTAATTTTGCATATTTGTGATTATCTCTGAAATAAGGAGAAAAAATATGCGTTTTATCAAACCTATCAGCCTGAATGAAAACTCGTTTATTTTAGATGTCAGAACGCCGGATGAATATGAAGCGGAAACCTTGAAGCTGCCGCATATTCATAAAACGCTGGAAGATCTTAATCCGCGGGATTTTATTAGGGAAAATCATATTCCACAGGATAAAACCATTAATATTATATGTTCATCGGGAGGTAGAGCATCGCAGGCGGCAGAAATGTTTGAAAAAGCCGGAGTGGAAAATGTGGCGGTGGTAATCGGCGGTTTAGTAGAGGCGGAATATGAAGGTGTTGAAGTGGTTAAACACTAAAATTTGGGGACAAGCCTTGGCATGATACTTGTTTTTCGGCATATTTCGGATAAGCTGACCAAAACGGGAGAAAATTATGCCGAATTGGGAAATAGAAGATAAATACAGCGGTGTCGTTTGCGGTATAGATGAGGCCGGACGCGGTCCTTGGGTTGGGCCGGTGGTGGCAGGTGCAGTCGTCTTTTTGCAAAGAGATGTAGATGAAAAATTGTTGCAAAACTTAAACGACTCTAAAAAATTATCGGCAAAAAAAAGAAAAATGCTGTACGATTTATTGCTGGAAGAAGAAAAAAAACATAAAATATTGTGTGGCATAGGAGAAGCCTCGGCACAGGAAATAGATGAACTGAATATTTTGCAGGCAACGTTTTTGGCTATGCGGCGAGCCGTTGCAAAGTTAGGAATTGTGCCGCAAATGGCACTAATTGACGGCAATAGGCTGCCGACAGAATTTGTTTGTCGGAGCAGCTGTTGGATAGGCGGTGACGGGCGATCGTATTCTATTGCCGCCGCCAGTATTTTGGCAAAAGTTTACCGAGATGAACTAATGACGGAAATGGCCGTTCGTTATCCAGGGTATGGATTTGAAAAAAATGCCGGTTACGGCACAAAAGAACACATTGCCGGTTTGCAGGCTTTGGGCATAACTCCGGAACACCGGCGGAGTTATAAGCCGATTAAAGAATTTATGGGGCAAGCGGAAAATTATATTGCGGAAAAATAAATAATATGTTATGTGTTTCGGCTCATTAGATATTATTTATTTTTAATTTTTATAAAATATGAATGACAGTGTGCTTAATGTGTTACATTTTATCAAAGAAGAAGAAAAGAAAGCCCAGATTGATATGTTTGACCATGTTGATGTTTCGGGTTTGAGGGTGTTTGCGCGTAGAACGGGGAACGGTTTGATTGCTCGTTCGGGCGAAAGAATTTCGTTTGATAATAAGACTATCAGCCGAGGCACAAAACGTCTTCTTAAATTGCTGCAAGTGTGTGGTCATCGCTATCAAGTTACGGAGGATATGTTGATTATGGATTCTCTGTATCCGGAACATGAAATCATCATCATTACGTTGGGTGAGAGTTTAACGGGGTTTGCACCGGTTTTTACCAAAAAAACAGATTTGGAAAACTGGTTGGCGGATTTAGCGGAATGGCATTGCGGTTTATCGGCGGTTGAACAAAGAAAATTTGCCGTCAACCTTAAAGAAATGTGTTGTCTGGCGGAGTTTTTGTATCGGAACAATCCGCTTAAAACGGCTTAGTTGCCGTTGATTTGTGCGCTTTTAGTTATATCGTTTTACGATATGCTAAAGGCGTATTTTTTTATTTGTGGAGTAGAATCGGCGATATTGCTTGACATAGGGACGGAAAAATTGTAAAAATACCAGCGTAGACAGGCGTAGCTCATTAGGATAGAGCGACTTCCTCCTAAGAAGTAGGCAGGCGGTTCGAATCCGCCCGCTTGTACCATTGTGCCGGAGTTAATCCGGCTTTTTTATGCACAAAACGGAAACCTGAATTTTATATTCCGTTCTTTGCTTTTTGGGTGTGTGTCGTAGTTTGGCGGAAAGGTGGAAAAACAATTTGGCGAATCGCCGGTTAGGGGGTGTCAGAAAAAGAAGAAGCTACCAATAAATTGATAACTTCTTCTTTAATCTAGTTTTTAGTTGCTGCGTAAAGGAGAAATACGCAATCAGCTTTGTAGGTTTGCTCTCTCGGATGGTTACAGGTGAGTACCATCCCAAACCTACTTGCAGTATAGTACTATAGAAAATAAAAGTCAATACCGATAATGAAAAAAATATAAAAAAATGCTTGCAATTTTATACGGTTATGCTAAACATAGCTCCGAGGCCGCAATGGTGCGGCTTTGTAATTTCACACGCAGATAGGCGGAACGGGCAGTTGCCTTATTCGCTCCGGTGCTGTAAAAAGCCAAAATCTGCGGAGGTTTAACCGGAAAAAGGATTTTAATATATGACAATTCCTACATTTACATTGCGTCAGATGGTTGAAGCTGGCGTACACTTCGGACACCACGCTCGTCGTTGGAATCCGCAAATGGCTCCGTTTATTTACGGAAAAAAAGATAATATTCACATTATTGATTTGCAAAAATCATACCCAATGTTCTACAACGCTCTGAACGCTGTTCGTGATGTTGTTGCCAATGGTGGTAAAGTTTTGTTTGTTGCTACCAAAAGACAGGCTCAGGATATCGTAAAAGAAAGCGCCGGCAGATGCGGTCAGTATTATGTAAACTACCGTTGGTTGGGTGGTATGTTGACAAACTGGAAAACCGTTTATAAATCAATTTCCCGTTTGAATAAACTGAACGAAATGGAAGCTAACAACGCTTTTGAAGGATATACAAAAAAAGAAATTCAAAATCTGAAAAAAGAGCGTGAAAAATTGGCGATTACTCTTGACGGTATCAAAGAAATGGGCGGACAGCCGGATATGTTGTTCGTTATTGATACGCCGAAAGAATCTTTGGCAATTAAAGAAGCTAAAAAGCTGGGTATTCCTGTTGTCGGTATTATTGATACTAACGCAAACCCGAACGAAGTTGATTTCCCGGTTCCGGGTAATGATGATGCGATTCGCGCAATTCAATTTTATTGCGAAATGATGTCAGGTGCTATCTTGGACGGTATGCAGGCTGAAATCGCCGCTAAAGGCTTGGAAGTTTCCGATGCGGAAACAGTTGTTGCCGAAGCCGAAAAAACAGCTCCGAAGAAAAGAGCTGCGCGTAAAGCAAAAGCAGAAGCCGAAGCCGAGGAATAGTCGGTTACGCAATGCGTGATTAATAATAGTGGCGCGGCACGTTTTTTTGGAGTCGCGCCCTATTGAAGTTTAAATTAAAAGTTTTTATAGAGGGATTTATATTATGGCAGAAATTACAGCCGCTATGGTAAAAGAATTGAGAGAAACTACCGGTGCCGGTATGTTGGATTGTAAAAAAGCATTGGTTGAAGCTAACGGAAGTATGGAACAGGCTGTTGACTGGTTGCGTAAAAAAGGTTTGGCTTCGGCTGCTAAAAAGTCTAGTCGTATTGCTGCCGAGGGTCTGGTTGCCGTTGCCGTAAGCGGAAATAAAGGCGCAGTTGTAGAAGTAAACTCGGAAACCGATTTCGTTGCTAAAAACGATATTTTTCAGGCTTATGTTGAAGATGCTGCTAAAGTTGCATTGGATAACAACGGCGATGTTGAAAAAATGAAAGCATCTCAAGATGCTTCGGGTAAAACTTTTGGCGAACGCCTGACCGATATGATTGCTAAAATCGGTGAAAATATGAATTTGCGCAGAGCCAGAGTTGTTAGCGTAAATAACGGTTTGGTTTGTTCGTATGTTCACAATGTGGCTAGAGACGGTTTAGGCAAAATCGGTGTGCTGGTTGGTTTAGAATCGGCCGGTGATAAAGCTAAATTGGCAGAACTCGGTAAGCATATTGCTATGCACATTGCCGCTTCTGCTCCGATTGCTCTGAATATTGCCGGCGTTGATGCTGCTGCCGTTGAACACGAAAAAGCCATTTTCTCCGAGCAGGCAAAGGCTTCGGGCAAACCGGCAAACATTATTGAAAAAATGGTAGAAGGGCGTATTCGTAAATTTTATGAAGAAGTTGTTTTAGAAGAACAGGCTTATATTATGGATCCGGATAAAAAAGTTAAGGATGTTGTGGCTGAAGCTGCTAAAGAACTTGGTTCGGATATTAAATTAGCTGATTATGCTTTCTTTAAATTGGGTGACGGTCTGCAGAAAAAAGAAGAAGATTTTGCGGCAGAAGTTGCTGCTCAATTAGGCAAATAAGCCGTATTTAGCAAAAAAATGCACGAGAAAGGCTCTGCTTTGGCAGGGCCTTTTTTGTCAGAAATGACAAAAATATATTGACAAAATTCCGAATAAGATATATGTTAATTACGAATTTACCTAATTATTAACTCTTTAAAACTATTTTTCTATGTTGAAATACGGTGAGCAGATGAAGATTATTCGTCGTGGTGATCACAAGGAAATTATGGATTACCTCAGAGGACGTAGATTTTCCGGTAGAGCTGAAATAAAGTTCATAGAGCGCGGAAACCATGAAGAAATTATGGCCTACATACGCAAGTATAGTTTAGGCTTTGAGGCTCAGGAGGCAATCATGGAACGCGGCAATGAGCAGGAAATGCAGGCCATAATCAATGGTGATTCCAGAGATATTTTGGACGATTTCGGCTCCGATTCCGGCTCCGCTTTTGATGATGATTTCGGTTATTAGTCAACAGACAGCAACCCCGCTTTTTTATAAGTCGGGTTGCTTTTTTTATGCCTCAAAAGGATTGCATATAAAAAAACTACCGTATTTAACGGTAGTTTTTTTTGGGTTACAATATATCTTAATCTTCGGTCGGCTCGTCTACGTCACCAATCATTTCCGTTGTCAGATGACCGGCATCTGCGCGGATTTTTGCTTCTATTTCGTTAGCCGTATCCGGATTATCTCTTAAAAAGTTTTTGGCATTTTCGCGCCCTTGACCGATTTTATCGCCGTTATAAGAGAACCAAGCACCTGCTTTTTCAATGATGCCGGATTTTACACCTAAATCAATTAATTCGCCGGTTTTGGAGATACCCTCACCGTACATAATGTCAAAATCAACCGTCTTAAACGGAGGAGCAACCTTGTTTTTAACGATTTTGACGCGTGTTTGCGAACCGATAACCTCGTCTTTGTCTTTGATTGCACCGGTACGGCGAATATCTATTCTGACAGAAGCATAGAATTTTAGTGCATTACCGCCGGTAGTTGTTTCCGGATTGCCAAACATAACCCCGATTTTCATACGGATTTGGTTAATAAATATGATCAGCGTGTTTGAGCGGGCAACCGTAGAAGTCAGTTTTCGCAAAGCCTGACTCATTAAACGAGCTTGCAATCCCATGTGCGAATCGCCCATCTCTCCCTCTAATTCGGCCTTTGGAACAAGAGCGGCAACCGAATCTACAACCATTACATCTATTGCACCGGAACGCACTAATGTATCGGCAATTTCCAATGCCTGTTCGCCGGAATCCGGTTGAGATACCAACAGATTTTCAACATCAACACCGATTTTTTTTGCATAAGACGGATCTAAAGCATGCTCGGCATCAATAAAGGCACAAGTCCCGCCTTTTTTTTGTGATTGGGCAATAACGCTGAGAGCCAAGGTGGTTTTACCGGAGCTTTCCGGCCCGTATATTTCTATGATACGTCCTTTAGGTAAGCCGCCGATTCCAAGGGCAATGTCAATGCCGAGCGAACCGGTGGAAACCGCTTCTATATCAATGTTGGTGTTTTGCCCCAGCCGCATAATAGAACCTTTACCGAAGGCTCTTTCAATTTGGCTCAAGGCAGCATCAAGCGCTTTATCTTTTTCCATGGTCTGTTTTCCTATAAAAAATTACGTTACTTTATTTATCATCTATTTTTTGCAAAAATACAAACAGAGAATCTATTTATCCGAAGAAATATTGCAGATTCGTAATTTTATTTTTATCTTTAAGAGCTTATAAATTTGTTAATAACCGCAAAATAGACGGTGCGATTGTTAAAAAGTATGCTAAAGGCAAAAAAGAGGAGATATAAAATGTTTAACGAAGCGCTGAATTTATTGCAAAACGAATATCATAAGAGTTTGGAAATAGTCGGTTCAAGTGAGTTTCACAAAAAATGGGCCGATGAAAAAATGCGCCACACAATGCAGGTTGTCGGGGCCGGTAACTATATTATTCCGCGTGTTGCGTGGTTGAAAGAAAAATCTGCGGAATATGTTGAAACGGTAAAAACCGCGGTATTGTTGCATGATGTTTGCCGGTTTAGTGAAATTGTGCGTCTGTATAACGGGCAGAAAGGTTTTGATCATGGAGTCGGCGGTGCCGAATTTTTGCGTGCGCATAAAGATTTTAACGATATTAGAATTTGGCTGCCGATAAAACATCATGGGCATTTGATAGATGCTTTGTATGAAGATGATGATTTTAAACGGATTAATGATAAAAACTTGCGTGATGAAGTGGAGCGAATCTGCTTTATTGTCAGAGATGCCGACAAAATTGCCAACTTACGGATGTTGGCTTATGAAAAAGATATGCGGCCGCTTTTTTTCGGCAAGATGACCGAAGATTTTGCAACAGACGGTAAGGTGAGCGGTATTATTAAGGAGGCGGCTTTCAGCGGTCGTACGACTCCGCGTTTTCCGGATTCAACGGTGGCGGATAAAATGGTTGGTTATTTGTCGTGGTATTTTGATATTAATTATCAATATGCCGTAGATTTTTGCGACAAGCTAAATGTTACACCGCGTTTGTTACAAATATTCGGTGATATGTGTGCAGATAAGGAATTTGCCGAAAAATTTACGGCGTATTTAAAGCAGTTTTTGGCGCAGCACGCTTATCTGCGTTAGCTAAAAAATTTGCGTTTATAATCATAGCCA
Organism: uncultured Azospirillaceae bacterium; assembly: GCA_964408115.1. Classification (GTDB taxonomy): domain Bacteria; phylum Pseudomonadota; class Alphaproteobacteria; order RF32; family CAG-239; genus RUG410. The sequence goes on along the minus strand of CAYOYE010000014.1, from coordinate 192 downwards.
TAACCGTCTTTTTTTGCGAAAATCTTCAAGGGTTGCGGTAAAAATTGCCCCGAATAAAACAACCGTCCACCATAAATACAGCCAAATTAATAAAACAGGCAGGGTGGCAAGCGCTCCGTATAATGTGCGATATGCTACGTTTAGCAAAAGAAAATATCCGAATCCGCAGCGCAGTAAAGCCAGCAATAAAAA
>CAYOYE010000013.1:0-10699 GCA_964408115.1 uncultured Azospirillaceae bacterium | reverse complement strand
AAACTTCCCCTTGGTAATAGTATATTTTTTAAGTAAAGTCAATATGTTAATTAAAAAATAAAAAATTTGACAAAAACATATTGCAAATACGTTCATAACATGCTAGCATACAACCCTAGTGTTAAATCTTATTATATTAATTATGGACTATAAAGGTAAAAATTCGCCGCCGGATGATTATAATGATTTGGTGGCACACAACTCCAAAGAAATTGTAAGGTTAATAAATTTGGCCGTAAAATTTCTCTTTTGTGTGGTTGTTGTATCTTTGCTCGGCATTTTTTGCATTTATGAGCAAAGCGGTATCCAGAAATTTGTAGCATGGCTGGCTGATAAAATAGATCAGTTACCTATGTTCGTCTGGCTATTGCTAGTCTTAATCGGTGTTTATATTACACTACTGATTTTGTGCTGGATTTTCATCTATATGGAAGCACAAAAAGGCCACCGCAAAAAAAGACAGTAAGTTAAAGAATTAAAAAAACAGCGGCTTATAAAACCGCTGTTTTTTTGTTTTCTGCCTATCTCATCTGTGCGGTTTCAAACAAAAACCGCCCCGTTGCAAAACGTATAACAATTCGGCATCGGCTCTTTTGGTTTCCTCATTAGCCTGTTCTCCCCGAAAATATACCTGCCCGTTCGGTGCAATTTTCCGTTTAGCGCCATATTGTGCAATAATCTCACGATAAGGCGACAACAATTCCGCCAATTCCGGCAACCCCATACGGCAAACAACCGTATAATCCCTAATACTTCCGTTTATTTCCAACTCATTTTGCAATTTAACAAAACAATGCTCGCTGATATATTCCGAAGAAACTCCTCGCCGTATAATCACAACTCCGTTATCATTTTCAAGCTGTGTTGCAATATGGGCATTTTTATTGCGATAACAATTATCCAGTTCAAACAACAAACCGTCATAAACATATTCCGGCTTATAGTTATATGTGCTGATATCCGGATTTTTCAGCAAAGCCGTCAAATCGTCAAAGCCATGAATGTTCGGTAAAATATTTTGAGGTATTTTCATATTAAAGTTCAAAAAAGAAACTTCGCAATAGCCGTCTTTAAGCCCGAATATTTCTGCCGTATCTCCATTATCACGCACCGCCTTATCCTGACGGCATTTCAATAAAGACCGCATAAAATCGGCAGGAAACACCTCAAACACAACTTCCGGCTCAACATATTCATCTTGGCTGTCCTCCGTATTTTCTTCTATTGCCGTAGCATTTTCCGTCATCACCTGTATGTCGTTGCTTTCCGCAGAAATATCTTCCGCACCGGCCGTCATACTCCATAAACAAACTATAGCCACAATCAGCTGTTTCATTTTTAACTCCGTTCCCATCGTTGCTCCGACAATCCGCAGCTCCGGATAAAATTATAGGCGTAAAAAACGCCTATAACTCATCATCAGAATTTACCTCATCCGTATCGGGCTTCTGTAAATCGGCCAACACTTTCGGATCACGCATAAGTTTATTAATTTTATCAAACGCATCAAACGAGTCATCCGCCCTAAAAGTTATTTCCGGAGTAAAGCGTAACTTCAGTTTTGCGGCCACCAGTTTTTTGAACACCCATTTTTCCGCATTCAGCTGTTCCAAAACCTTTTCCAGATTCTGCCCGTTTAAGGTCATAACATACACCGAAGCATACTTCAAATCAGGCGACATCAAAACTTGCGTAACCGTTACGAAAGATTCGTTTATATCTGCGCTCCGAACTTCACCTTTTTCCAGCGCTGCGGCTATCACCTTACGGATTTCCTGCCCTACACGCAACTGTCTTTGCGATAATTCCTGTACCATACAAAATCTCCTTTATTATAAAGTTTTGGCAATTTCTTCAACTTCATAACATTCAATAGCGTCATTAACCTGAATATCATTGTAGTTTTCAAAACTCATACCGCACTCATAACCTTCTTTAACTTCCTTAACGTCATCTTTATAGCGTTTTAGTTGTCCCAATGCGCCGTCATGAATTACAACGTTATCACGCAACAATCTTATTTTAGCTCCACGTCTTACCAAACCCTCGGTAACCATACAACCGGCAACTTTACCGACACCGGTAATATTGAACACGCTGCGTATTTGTGCATAGCCTAAAACCTTTTCGCGCAATTCCGGCGTCAACATACCTTCCAGAGCCTTTTTAACATCATCTACCACATTATAAATAATTGAATAGTAGCGAATATCAACCCCGTCACGATGTGCCATATCTCTCGCCTGTGCATTAGCGCGTACGTTAAATCCGATAACAAACGCAGATGATGCTTTGGCCAAAGTTATATCCGATTCGGAAATAGCACCGACTGCCGAATGTAAAATATGTACGGAAACTTCATCATTAGACAGTTTTTTCAACGTGCCTTCCAGAGCCTCAATAGATCCCTGAACATCTGCTTTAATAATAACGGATAAGTGTTTGGATTCTCCGGATTTAATTTTATCCATCATTTGTTCCATAGCCGACTTTGCACTCTTTACCAATTTAGCATCACGTTCTTTACGAATACGATATCCGGTAACTTCGCGCGCCTGCGTTTCATCTTTTACAACCACAAACGAATCACCGGCCATCGGCGTTCCCTGTAAACCCAAAACCTCAACAGGCATAGCCGGATCTGCTTCAGCCGCTTTTTTGCCATGTTCGTTAAACATAGCTCTAACGCGTCCCCATTCCTTACCGGCAATCAAAATATCACCAACATGCAATGTACCGCGCTGAACCAAAACCGTAGCCACGCTTCCGCGACCTTTTTCCATTTTAGCTTCAATTACCGCACCTTCGGCAGCATGATTTGGATTTGCTTTCAAATCAAGCATTTCTGCCTGCAATAAAATGGCCTCAACCAACTTATCTATATTAATACGCTTTTTGGCAGAAACCTCGGCACACAGGCATTCTCCGCCCATTTCTTCTACACCTATTCCATATTGCAGAAGTTCCGTTTTTACCCTCATCGGATCGGCCCCCGGCAAATCAATTTTATTAATTGCCACCACAATAGGCACTTCTGCCGCTTGAGCATGACGAATAGCCTCCACCGTTTGCGGCATAATACCGTCATTTGCGGCCACAACCAGCACTACAATATCCGTAACTTTAGCACCGCGCGCACGCATTTCCGAAAAAGCCTCATGCCCTGGCGTATCAATAAAGGTTATCTTTTGCCCGTCTGCCAATTTAATCTGATAAGCACCGATATGTTGCGTGATACCACCGGCCTCTTTAGCCACAACATTAGTTTCGCGCAACGCATCCAACAACGAGGTTTTACCATGGTCAACGTGTCCCATAACCGTAACAATCGGGGCGCGCGGCAACAAATCTTCCGCCGTATCGGCAGGTCCGCTCAACCCTTCCTCTACATCACTATCGGCAATACGCTTAAACTTATGCCCCATATCCTCAACAATAATCTGCGCCGTATCGGCATCAATCGGTTGATTTATGGTTGCCATAACCCCCAATCCCATTAAACGCTTAATAACATCTGCGCTTTTTTCTGCCATACGGTTAGCCAATTCCTGTACCGTAATGGTTTCCGGAATAACAACCTCTTTAATAACCTTTTCGGTCGTGGCTTGAACCTGCTCCTGCTTTGGCTGTTTTTTCTTAAATTTCCGCCGCGGTGCTGCCCCATAACCATAACCGTAATCGTCATCATCATCCGTATTCATATAAGAATTGATATTTATCTTATTATTCCGGCGTTGTGGCTCAAAGCTGCGCTTTTGAATTTTTTTGCGTTCCTGTTCAAACGTTTCATCCCGCGTCATTGAGTGGCGTTCTACGGCTGCTGTAGATTTTTTACCTTTTTTATAGTATTCTTCGTCATCTTCATCATCATAATTTTCTTTATTTTTCTTATTTTTATGATCATTTTCAATTTCGTTTTTAACGAGCTTACTATTGTTTTCAGCCTTTTCCTTTTCTTTTTCTTCTTCGGCCTGTTTACGGGCTTCGGCTTCTAATCTAGCCTTTTCCTGTTCTTCTTCCCTACGGGCTTTTTCGCGCTCTTCCTGTTGTTTTTTGCGTGATAATTCTTTAGCTTCTTCTTCCTGTTTTCTGCGAGCATCATGCTCTTTAGCGTCCGCAATAAGTTTCAGCTTTTGTGCGGTAGCCTCATCTATCTCAACTTTAGGAGCTTGCGTTGGTGCTTGGTTAATTATTCGTTTTTTGCGTACTTCAACCTGTACAAACTTCTTTCCGTCAGTTGCCGTATTTTTATTCACGCCCTTTAACGTAAGTGTAGCTTTTCCAGACAACGTTAGTTTTCCTTTTGTATTTTCTTCTGTCATAAACTCTTTTCTCCGCTATGTATTCAAAAACGTTTGATAACGCTTTAATGCCGTTTTTACCATCTTGGCTATTTCACATTTTTTTACAACCAGATAAACCGTATTTTCGCGTCCTAATGCTTTATCAAGCGTTTCCGTATCATATAAAGTAAATTTTTCTAAATTTTTGGCCATTGCTGCAATTTTCTGCTTACCGTCTGCGCCGGCATCAACAGCTTCAATCACAAAGGCCGCCTTGCCTTTTGAAATTGTATCTTTAACTTTTTCAAACCCCAAAACCAAACCACCGGCTTTGCGCGCCAAATTAATTGCGTCAATTCCTTTTTTACACAAAACATTTTCAACCGTCTGCGACAAATCGGCAGGTACATCTACTTTTTTGTGTAAAATCTTGCCCAACGGATTTTTCGCCGTCAAACTGTCCAGCAGCGTTTTAGAGTTAGAAATATAAAATCCGCGACCGTCTATCTGCTTGTTAAAATCAGGCAACATACGCCCGTCATCAAGCACGACAAAACGTAGCAGTTCGTCTTTATCCAATACCTTACCGCTCAAAACACATTTTCTTATTTCTAACTCTTTAGCCATATTTCAGATAAACTCCGTAATAATTATTTTTCGGCCTTATCGTTGTCAAACCAATGTTCGCGAGCCGCCATAATGATTTCGTTGGCTTCTACTTCGGAAATAGAAGTTTCACCCAACATATCAATCAGTTCATCAGCAGCCAAATCGGCCAAATCATCAATATTTTTAACGCCTTTTTCCGCCAACGCAATAACCATATCCTGATCCAAACCTTCAACGTTTTTCAGGCTGTCATCAATATCAAGCGTTTTGCTCTTTTCGGCAAATTCGGCATTTCGTTTAGCAATAAACTCTTTTGCCCGATTTTGCAATTCGGCGGCAACATCTTCATCAAAGCCCTCTATTTCGGACAATTCTTTCAGTTCAACCATTGCAATTTCATCAACCGTAGAAAATCCTTCGGCAATTAAAAGATGGGCAATCATATCATCAACATCCAGAGCTTCCATAAAGCGCTGTGTTTTAACTTTATTTTCGTTAGAGCGGCGTTCCTGTTCCTGTTCTTCGGTCAGCACGTCAATTTCCGCACCCAACAACTGGGAGGCCAACTTAACGTTTTGTCCGCGCCGTCCGATTGCCAACGAAAACTGATCATCTGCAACCACAACTTCTATACGATTTTTTTCTTCATCCAAAACAACTTTGGTAACTTCTGCCGGAGCCAGTGCGCTAACAATGTATTGAGCCTTATCTTCCGAATAAGGGACAATATCAATTTTTTCGCCCTGTAATTCCGTAACTACGGCCTGTACGCGAATACCGCGCAAACCAACGCATGCGCCAACCGGATCAACGGTTTTGTCATTAGCGCGTACGGCTATTTTAGCTTTAGAGCCGGCATCACGAGCCACGCCCATAATTTGCACAATACCGTCATAAATTTCCGGCACTTCCTGCGTAAACAATTTAGCCATAAATTCCGGACATGTACGCGACAGGAAAATTTGCGGTCCTTTAACTTCACGCCGAACATCCAGCACATAAGCGCGCACTCTGTCGCCGTTTTTGAACTTTTCTCTCGGGATAATTTCATCGCGGCGCAAAACGGCCTCTGTCTTACCGATATCCAAAACCACATTACCGAATTCTATTCTCTTTACGGTTCCGTTAATAATCGTACCGACTTTTTCTTTATATTCTTCAAACTGCTTATTGCGTTCGGCTTCTCTAACCTTTTGCATAATAACCTGCTTAGCCGTTTGTGCAGCAATACGCCCGAAATCAATAGGCGGCAAAGCATCAATAATAAAATCGCCGACTTTCAGATTTTTATCATAAGCCTTGGCGTCACTAACGGTGATTTGCGCAGCTTCATTTTCAATAACCGCATCGTCCGCAACAACTTCCCGATAACGTGATAGCGAAATTGCGCCTGTTTTGCGGTCTATTTTAGCCCGAATATCGTGTTCAAAACCGTATTTTGTACGTCCGGCTTTTTGAATAGCCACTTCCATAGCTACAAACACGTCTTCTTTTTCAATATTTTTCTCTCTGGCTACCGTATCTGCTACCAATACAATTTCCGGTCTAGGCATATTTTCAAAATTTTCCATTATATCCTCTTATGCTAAAAAATTAAAGTTCAACAGCTTCATGAGCCGCCAAATATTCCTCCCACAACTCATCCGTAAGCACCAACTTTGCTTTGGCAATTTGTGCAAACGGGATTGTGTATTCTGTTGTTTCCTCACCTAACACAACGTTTTGTGCATCAGTGCGTAAAATTTTTCCTTTAAACCGCTTACGATTTTCCACCTTTTCTTCGGTTTCCAACTTAATTTCGTAACCGACATAACGCTCAAAGTGTTCCGGCTTTGTCAACGGTCTATCCACCCCCGGAGAACTAACTTCCAGCGAATATTTATCTTTAATCGGATCTTTTTCATCTAACACATCTGAAACAGCCCGACTTACGGTAGCACAATCTTCAACCGTAATATCGCGAGAGTGGTCGGCCACATCTATCATAACCTGCAAGGTCTGATTAACCTGTCCGGTAGTCATCACCCGTACAAGCTCATAACCGGCCTTTTCCACAACCGGTTCAATCATATCTTGTAAATAGTGTTTTTGCATATCTTTATCCTAACAAAAAAGCGGGGCTTTACAGCTCCACTTCTTATAATATTTTTAATTCTGTCAATACCATATAACAGAAATTTTACAAATGTAAAGTACTTTTTTTCATTTTTGCTCAATATTCGTTTAGATTAAGTCTGCCACTTTCAAAAAAAGTACAAATCGACTACCCTGATATTATGGATATATCTTAATATATTTCAGAATATCCGCACAACTTTTACCGTAAATTTAACGAATATTTAAGTTATGTTTGTTATAGTTTCGGTTGTAATTGTAACTTTTAACAGGAGAAATTAAGATGCTTTTCAGCTCACAAAAAGGCTTGGCAAAAATGCTCTCTCTCTCTCTGCAGATTCAGGGGTTGAGAGCCTAAACAAACACAAATTTGCCTTGCATAATCAGGCAAAAAATACAACCTTCAAGAACTTTATCCTAGACACGCTGAACGTCCGGAGTGTGGGGCAGATGCGCCGTAAGTTTCTGACGACGTGTACAATAAAGGGTACACGAGGAGGAAATTTACAAGCAGATGTGCCGCAATACGGACGGTCAATGATAGAAATGCTTGGGGTTTTAGCTATCATTGGTGTTTTAAGCGTTGGCGGTATTGCCGGCTATTCCAAGGCCATGACCAAATTTAAGATTAACAAAACGGTAGATGAAGTAGCACAAATTACGGCTAATATACACACCTTGTTCGGCTCGCAAGGTGATTATGCCGGTCTGGGATGTAATAACGGCTTTGAGAACGCATCCGGAGGCAACAGTCGTTGTGAAAATATTACACTTTATAAAAAATCCAAATTAGCACCGGACGAAGTATTTAATCAGGATAGTAAAACAATGACAAACCCGTTTGGCGGACATATTTATGTTGATGAATACGGCTGTAACAGTGTAGTTTCAGCTGATTGCTTTGCCATTGAAATTACCGGTCTTCCGGAAGATGCCTGTATGGAATTAAGCACACTTGATTGGGGTGCTAATTCCGATAAATTGATAGCCGTAGCCGTTAATGCTGAAGTAAGCGGCGTTACGCCTATTTGTGGGGCCGGTTATACAGGCCAAGACAAAGGTCTTGTATCATCTTGTAACGGCAGTGAGCGAATTTATGAAAAAGTGTCCGTCAGTACGGCTGCCAGCCGATGCCAAAGCGGCAGCGATAATCTGCTTGTATTAAACTACCGCTGACACATTGCCGTTTGGCAAATTTAAAAAAGGAAAGAGCCGCTTAATCAAAGCGACTCTTTTGTTTAGATTCAAGGCAAATAAATTAGAATACGATAAACACTTTAAGGTTAGTTTTTTCCTTACATGGTCATAGCCTCAAAATCTCTGTACGAAATATTGCAGCAGTTAGTGTATAAAACACAAGTCAACTGTCTGGCAACAATCATACTCGCCGCGTCCTGTACATCACGCGGAGAGATACAGCAAATTTGAGAAATGACATCATCTATATCCCAATCCGTATCACGCCCCAAAACGTGCCAAGCGATTTCCACCGCTGACGGCTGCGCATTTTTGCTGATAGCCGAAGTCATAGCCTTTTGCTTTGCGGTTTCCATTCGGCGTGCGGAAGCATAATCTTTGTGCAAACGCTTAATATTGGCACACGTTATGTTCAGGCACTCGTTAAACTTTTTCGGGTTTTCGCACATAACGCTAACCCTTAAAGTACGGAAACCGAAATAGCCGGCAAGTTTAACATCTACAACCGCCGGAATTGCCGAAAGCTGACGTTCCAGTCGGTTAGCCAAAACGCCCATCAAAACGCTGACTGCCGCCATAGAAGTCGCCTTAGAAATATCCCAGCCGAACATGGCAATCTGCGTATTGGAATTGCTTTCAATCTTTTGAAATCCGCCGGTATAAAGCAGATTTTTCAAATTTTTACGCTGTCCCTTTATCAGATGCCCGAATAGGCTACGGCATAGTTCCTCAACTTTAGCAAACTCTGTTTTCGGACCGGTATAACCGATAACGACATTACTACCGTTAAAGCAGGAGCTGATATAGCTTTTTACGTCTGCTACGGTCAGAACTTCTACATTTTTGATGTATTGTTCCGTATCCCATACAACGTGATTCTGCCCGAATGCCGTATGCTTATAAGCCAGTTTGGTCTGGCGCAGCGGCAGCGGAGACAAATCTCTTGTATGTTTGATAATATCCGCAGTTGCTTCCTGCACAAGCTCATCCGTCAAAGGCGGTAAAACAAGCGTATCATGCAGTTGTTGCAAGCCGGATGCAAAATCATCAGTCTTTCCTGTTGTGTAAAAAGACGTCAGACTTCCACCGTAAACCGAAGCAATGCGACTTTCGGACAAGCGGCTGACAATATTTTCATATAACGCCGCCAAACCCAACTTAGGTTCATTAATGTGTCCGCACTTAAAAGTTACCGACAAACCGAACGTGCTGCCGTTTTTCTCCTTTAATACCAGAGTAAGGCCGTTTTCAAAAACAACTTTCTTCATAGTGATAATAATTAAAATTAGACATAAAAACTCAAATATGTCTGCATTATAGATGTCGGCAGGCAAAAGTCAAGTATATAATGACAAAATTTGCCGGTAATAATGTCACAAACTTTATACAAATAACAACCTTTAGCCCAAAATCTATCTATATATCACTTTTACGGCGGTTACAGTCGCGGCAAAGCATCTGACAATTTTCCAGCGTTGTATGTCCGCCTTTGGAATACGGCGTAATATGATCGGCCTCCATTTCGCTAATGTTGCAATCCTTGCCGCATTGTTTGCATTTTCCGCCTTGTCGTTCATAAACGGTGCGTTTTTCGTTATTCCTAAAAGCGCGAATACTCAAACATCTTTCGTCACCCGAAAGGACATACTCATAAATTCCTTTTTTGGAAGTGATTTCGCCATATTCATCTTGCATCAGAACGGATATTTGTGCTTCCAATTTTTGTGGATCAAAATCAACATCCTTGTATTGATTGTATAATAAGCCCCATTTTTGCCCTTTCATTTCTTTACGGTACTTAGGAAAGGTTGATTCAACCCAAGTGATGACATTGTAATAATAATTTTTAACATCAACAGCTGTATGTTCCTGTTGGTGACGTCCCATATATTCCTCAATGGATTTTACACCGTCACGTTGGCGTATCCAGTCCAACACAGTTTCCAGATAATCTTGACGTATAGGCACACCTTTCATATATCTTTCGCCGAGGTTATAAGCAGTACATTTTGACTTGCTGAAATATTCTTTACAATCGCTCAACCACTCTCCGGTAAATATAGCATTACGCAGTTCTTGTGCCGTAAGTTCTATACCGGCTATATTGATAATTTTGAACCAGTCCAACTTTTCGCTATCTGTCCCCTCACAGATATAAATCATCAACTCATAATCAAGGATTTTTTCCTGTTCATCTTTTTGCAGGTTATGAAAATACATACCGTCCACCGAAAATTTGCTTGCATGGTAAAATGGGACAATAACTCCGACCTCACCGACAAGCGGTGGAGCCAAGTGAGATGACAGTTCTGCCAACACTCCTGTCCCACGTTACAAAGCACAGGGACTTGTGACAACCAGACACGCACAGAGGAATGGGGTGTGAGCATGGTCAGCTGTGTCACTGAGCTGGCGATTTGGATCCAAACCACCCCGAGGGCATGCACCCAGTTTGCATCGAGCGCTGTAGTCTGGGGAGTGAAGGGAGCCCGGGC
>CAYOYE010000012.1:0-10715 GCA_964408115.1 uncultured Azospirillaceae bacterium | reverse complement strand
ACGCAAAAAGTTGCGTATGTTTAGTAAACCGGTATCAAAAGGCATAGCTAGTCCTTTTTACCAAAAGAAGAAAATACGTCTTTAGCCTCTTGCAGATTTTTTTTCAAATCGTCTGCAACTTCGTGATTGATTTCTTTGAGCGACTGTCTTTTACCAAGTGGCATACCGAAAGTATTGTTAAGCCACAGCACTAATATAAAAGAAACCAGCAATAGGGAATATTGATTAACGGCAAACAGTTGAAACCAACCCACAATCAAACTTACGGCGCCTATTTTGGCTATGACCAGTGTTAAGTCGTGTGCAGAAACTTTATGTGATAAAGCATAATAGTTAGTGTTTTCGTTTAATCTTCCGCTACGGGTGATGATATATCTGTTCCATACGGAAACGGCCAGTTCAGCCCAGAATATCATTGTGAAAATCAGGCATGACGGTAGACAATATTCGCCGATATTTAAGGCTAAAATTCCGAAAATCAAAAAAGCCAGAGCGCAACACGCACCATCGTCCAGATTGATTTTCACTTCATTAAAGTTTATGCCTAAATAAGCAAGCAGAATGCCGATCAAGAGAGCGGCACACAAGGCTTCGTATAAGGGAGCAGCCTCTAAAATGCCTAATATAACAACCCCCAGCAAAGTGATAACACTTGGTATGATTATCGTATGCGGTATAAAAGATAACACTTTATAGCCAAGGCAGAAAACGGAAAATATTATAATCAGGGCAGCCCGAATCTCCCATAGAGGCAGGTTGGCAAAAGAATTGCCGATTCCGAGCGGTTGTATGTATATATTTATCGCAACACAGCCTATAACAAGCAGATAAAATACAAAACCGGAAATAAAAAGTGATGATAAATAAATCAGCAGAGCCAGACCCAAGGGGAGTAAGGCACGCAAAATAGTCAGAGGCTCAATAAAATCACCGAGATTTACCAAAAAATACGCGGCTGTTGCGCCAACGGCATATAGCCCGAAAATATACGGAAACGGCAACATCTTATACTTAAAGATTAACGTTTGTTTATATTGCTCACAGACCGGACGATATAGCGCAATCATACCGATAAAGCCAAGTAGCAAAAATGCTATAAACGACAGTAAAAAGAAACCCATATTTTTTCTCCCCCAATTTACAGCGTATTATATAATGCAAATCGTTAAATTATTCTTTGCATTTTGCAAATAAAGAAAGAATCCATACCTTTTTGTGCAGATGCAAAATAAGGTAATGTGCGAATATATCCTTCCGGCGTTATCAGGTTGTCCTGCCATTTGCCGTAAGAAGAAATTTCCGCTTCGGTTATTTTAACAACCTTAAATTCGGGATTTTGCCGTAAGAAGTCGGCGATTTGTTCTTCTCCTTCTGCCTTACAGATAGAGCATACGCTATAAACAAGTATGCCGTCGGGACGGAGAATTTTTTTACATAAGTTTAGCAGTTGTTGTTGCAGAATAACCTGTTTTTGTACATCTTCTTTGTTTTTGATATACAGCACTTCCGGATGACGGCGAAACGTACCGGTTGCCGAACAAGGGGCATCTAAAAGAATACAATCAAACAGCTGATTTGTCTGTTGCATAAATTCGGCGGCATCTGCGGTGATTGTTTTGACATTTTCCGCCAGTTTGAGACGCGTCATATTTTGCTTGAGTGTGTTTAAGCGTGTGTCGGAAATATCCAGAGCCGTTACCAATGCTCCGCGGGCGGCAAGTTGCGCCGTTTTACCACCAGGAGCAGCGCATAGGTCAATAACGTTTAATCCTTTTAGGTTGCCCATAACCTGCACCGGTAGAGCGGCTGCCGCATCCTGCACCCACCATTCTCCTTTGTTATAATCGGGGAGGGAGTGAATCGGTAAATTGTTAAACACGCGGATTGAACCGTTGGGGAGCAGAGTGCCGTTTAAGGTGGAACTCCATTTTTGCGGATTGGTTTTAGCGGTTATATCCAGTTCCGGTATAACATTAACGCAATTTGCAATATTTTGGATTTCTTCGGGAGAATAGCCTCGGAGAATCGGGAGAAAATTATCGGGTAAAGGCAAAATACTTTCGGCTTTGCGGCGTAGATTATCTTTATCGGCAACAATTTTGCGAAGTATGGCGTTTGCTGCTCCTGCCAAGAATTTATCGGTGGTCTTACGAATATTGCCGACTGTTTCGTTGAGTATGGCGTAGGGAGCTGTATTCATAAAAAGAATTTCGGCTTCGGCGGCAATAAGCAGATATTTGGCTATCTGATGTTTATGCGGTATTTTTTTGCTTAAAAAACTTTGCAGAATGATATCTAACGCCCGAAAACGGCGCAAGGTTGTTAATATAAGCATATTAATAAAAGGCAAATCCTTTTCGGAGATTTGCTTTTTAAGCTCTCCGAAAAAGATTTTGTCTTCAATTATTGTCTGCAGAATTTGGGCAGATTTAATCCGTGGATTTGTCATCTTTAGTATTCTTCTTGAATTTGTATTCCGAAATTGTCTGAATTAAAACATACATTAACGGAATTAATACTAAACCGGCAATAGTGCCGACAACCATACCGGTAAATACCGGCACACCTACGGCAACACGACTTCCTGCCGAAGCACCGGTAGCCGTTACCAACGGTACTACACCTAAAATAAAGGTGAACGCTGTCATCAATACGGCGCGTAACCGCTCTTTTGTTCCGTATAATGCGGCCTTGAGAATCGGCATACCTTCGGCGCGGGCATCACGCGCAAATTCTACAATCAAAATAGCATTTTTAGCCGCCAGACCAACCAGCAATACCAAACCTAATTGGGCATAAATACTTAACGGTAGTTTGGTTACGAACAAGCCGAGCAACGCTCCTAACATTGCGGCGGTAACCGATAACATTACCGAAAGCGGAATCATCCAGCTTTCATATTGGGCAACCATGAACAGGTAGGCAAACAACGCTGCAAAGGCTATGATGTAAAAAATTTGTCCCTGATTGTTCTTTTCCTGCAAGCTGGTACCCGACCAAGCGTAGGTATAACCTTTAGGTAATGTTTCGTCAGCCAGCTTTTCCAAAGCATCCATTGCTTCACCGGAACTGAAACCGGAAGCTGCCAAAGCATTTACCGTAGCACTAGGGTATTGGTTGTAACGCTCAATGCTGCGTGGCAATAATACGGTTTTTGTGCTGATAAGACTACCCAGCGGTACCATTTCGCCTTTGCTGCTCTGAACGTAAATGTTGTTCAGACTTTCCAAATCTTTACGGAAAGGCCAGTCTGCTTGAACTTTAACCTTATTTACCTGTGTGCCGATATTAATATCGTTGACGTACAAAGAACCGACATAGGTTTGTAAGGCGCTATAGATTGTTCCGACAGATACACCGAGCGATTCGGCTTTTTCCCGATCTATGTTCAAATAGGCGTGCGGCGTTTTGGCGTTGTAGTTGGAATAGGCTAACGATATTTGCGGTAAAGCCATGGCTTTTGCCGTAAAGTTATTGATAACTGTTTCCAACTCGCGCATATCGGAGCTTTCTACCGATTGAATCTTAAATTCCATGGCATTGGTTGAACCTAACCCCGGAATTGCCGGCATTTCAAACATCTGAATTTTAGCTTCGGAGAATGTATTGGTTATGGCTGACAACTTATTTTTTACGTTGGTTGAAAATAATTCGTCTCCCTTACGTTCTGACCAGTTTTTCAGCGATATAACACCAAAACCTACGTTTTCGCCTTGTCCAGCCATAATTGAAAAGCCTTGTAAGTTCATTACGGATTCTACAGCCGGATGATCTTTTACGGCATTATATATTTTATCGTTTACGGCTTTGGTACGAATGTTTGTTGCACCTTCAGGTAATTGAACGTTAATCATGATAACGCCTTGATCCTCATCGGGTAAGAACGTTGTTGCCGTTACTTTTAAGAACAGACCGTTTAAGATAAATAACAACAACAGTATAAAGGCAATAATGCTGATTTTACGTCCCAGATAACCGATAATTGTGAGGTATTTATTGGTCGTACCGGCAATAAAGCGGTTAAACCACCCCAAAAAGCCATGCGTACTCGGTTTTATCGGACGTAAAAACGTTGCTGCCAATGCCGGCGATAAGGTTAAGGCGTTGACCGACGAAAAAGTTACGGCAAACGAAATAGCTATGGCAAATTGCTGATAAATGGAACCGGTAATGCCGCCCATAAAAGCAATCGGCACGAAAATGGCCAACAGCACCAGAGTTGTTGCGACAACGGCACTTGATACCTGTTCCATAGCTTTGGTTGCTGCTTGTTTGGAGTTCAGATTTTCGGTTTGCATTAAGAACAACGTTCTTTCTACTACCACAATGGCATCATCTACCACCAGACCAATCGCCAAAACCAAACCGAATAAGGTTAAGATGTTGAGGTTAAAGCCCAGCGCTTTCATAACGGCAAACGTTGCCAAAATGGATACCGGAATGGCAATTGAAGGTACAAGTGTGGCACGCCAATCTTGCAAGAACACATAACAAACCACAACTACCAGCAAAAATGTTAGTAATAAGGTGAAAAATACTTCTTCAATAGAAGCGGAAATAAATTCTGTCGTATCCTTGAAAATTGTAACTTTCAAATCTTCCGGATAGAATTTTTCCAATTTAGCCAATTCGGCTCTAACGGCTTTCATGGCGTTAATGGAGTTAGCACCTGATGATTTGTTAATCATAAAGGATACTGCCGGTTTTCCGTCTACCGTAGAATCCATAAGGTAATCTTCCGAACCGAGTTCTACGCGGGCAATATCTTTAAGGCGAACCAAACCGCCTTCTTCGTTGGTACGAACGATAATATTTTCAAAATCTTTCGGATCGTTAAGACGGCCTTGAGTTTCCAAAGAATATACCAATACCTGTTTACCGTCACCAGGGGCTGCACCAACCGAACCTAAGGAAGGTTGAATGTTTTGGCTTTGAATGGCGGAAGTAATAGTGCTAATCGGAATATTTAGCGCGGTGGCTTTGTCGGCGTCTATCCAAACACGCATAGCCGTTGCCGCACCCATAACGTTTACTTCGCCGACACCGTAAGCACGACTGATAGCAATTTTAATGTTGTTTTCAACGTAGTTGTTTAAGAAGTGGCTATCGTATGTTCCGTTTGGCGAATATACCTGCATAAACGCTAAAATATCCGAAGAACGGCGATATACGGATACACCTACGGCTTGCACTTCTGACGGCAATGAGCTTAAAACCTGTTGAACGCGGTTTTGCACTTTAACCTGATCCAAATCCGGATCCGTACCGGATTCAAAAACAACCGAAAGATTATATGAGCCGGAGTTGTATGAAGATGATGACATATACAGCATATCTTCAATACCGTTAATGGCTTTTTCCAGCGGAATACCAACGTTTTTAGCTACGGTTTCGGCACTTGCACCGGTATAAGTTGTGGTAACGCGAATTTCCGGTGGTGCAATTTCCGGATACATACCGATAGGCATTGTCATAACGGAAACGATACCGGCTAAAGCCATTACAATGGCAATAACAACGGCAAAACGCGGTCTTTCAATAAAAAATTTTGAAAACATCTTTGTAATCCTACCTGATTAATTTTCCAGCACGCCGATTTTTATCGGTGAGTTGTTTTGAATTTTAACATTTCCCTGAACGACAATTAATTCGCCGTCGGTCAAACCGCTTTCAACGGCTTGTTCCGTTTCACTAATGGAGTCGCCTAAAACAATACGGCGCTGTTCGGCTGTACCATGCAGTTCGTTTTCGCTGCTTTTAGCGGAATCAATTTTTGCCAGATAAACAAAAGTGCCGTCTTTATCGTAGTTGATTGCGGCTTTCGGTATAACAACACCGTTTTTCTGATTGCCGGTTAAAATGGCTGTTTGTACATAGTTACCCGGGATTAACATTTCGTTTTCATTGGCAACATCAATAAATACCGAAAGTGTTGCGGTATTCTGATTAACCGAGTTATCAAAGAACGCGTCAACGACTTTTTCATCAATAAAATCACCGGTCGGCAATGTTACGCGCGCAATCAAAGATTGTTTCGGTAACTTTTGTTTTTTAAGAGAAGTCACTTCTTTATCGGTCAATGAAAAAGATATACGCATAGGATTTATTTGAACGATTTTGGCCAAAACATTGCTGCTGGCAACCACATAGTTGCCTTTTGTAACAAGGGCTTTACCGATTTTGCCGCTTATCGGAGCTTTTACTTTGGTATATTCCAAATCAAGCGTGGCAACGTCTAGCTGAGCTTGTGCCTGTTCTACTGCGGCTTTGCCTTGTAAATAGGCACTTTCGGAAGAATCAAACGTGGCTTTTGAGGCAAATTTTTCGTTGCTCAATTTAGACTGACGTTTATAATCGCGTTCGGCTTTGACCAGATTGGCTTTAGCGCTGTCTAAACTGGCTTTTGCCAAATCATAGGCTGCCTGATATTTAGACGGATCTATTTCAAACAATACATCTCCGGCATTAACCGTACTACCCTCTTTGAATAAAACGTTTTCAATAGTACCGGTTACTTTCGGTAACAAACTTACCTCATTGATGGATTCAATGTGAGAAATTTTGTTTTGCACCTGTGTAATATCTTTATTTTGGGCTTTTTGCGCCAGAATATATACTTCTCCCATACCAAACGGCATACCGCCTGACGGGGACAGACGTGTTTTAAGATACCATCCAAATGAAACACATAAGGTAACAAAAGCAATTTGTACTACTATCTTTTTTATATTAGGATAACTGATTTTCATTATTTATACCTTCCGTTTTTATACTGTCAAAAATTAGATTATAACCAATACGAATAAGTTTTTCATAATCGGAAACTAATCGTTTAGCAAGATATTTTTGCATTAAACCGATTTTAACGGCTTCCAATAGTTCATATACAACCCGAATATCGGTATCCGGACGTATTTTTTTCTCTTTTTTTAATTTTTCCAGAACCGCAATATAAAGGTCAAGAAACTTTTGCATTGTTTCTTCAAGCTGCGGGCGAATTTTGGTGAGAATAGCCTCACTCCATTCCATCTGGCAACTGACAAAGAAAATAAACTTGTAAACATTAGTGTGTTCTTTGATACAGTTAATGTTAAAGATTTCCATTTCAATCAAATCATTGAGAGAAACGTCTTTCTTTTCCTTAATGTAATTTTGCATTAGTTGCAGGTGATGAGCCGCAAACTCCTTTATCAGTGCCGCTACAATATCCGGCTTGTTGCGGAAATACCAATAAACCGCACCTTTTGTGAGATTTATGCGTTTGGCAATTTCATCAAAAGTTGTTTTGGAATATCCTTTTTCATACAATAAATCCAAAGCCGAGGCCAATATGGATTTTCTTGTTTGTTCAGCGTCTTCTTTTGTTCTGCGCATTATAATAACCCTCTGAAAAAATCAACACATAAGGTATGTATAATGCAATGGTAAATAAGTGCAATATTTTTTTTATACATTCAGGTATGTATATTTTAAGTCTTGTCAAACGCTATCTTTTTTTGGCCCAAGCCGGTAGTTTAGCCGAAGAATTATCTGATTCTTCCGTTTGGTTTTCTGCCTGATTATCGGCATCTTCTTCTGTCAGTGTATCGCGTTTAGAAACGTTTGTAGCGGAACGATACTGTAAAGGCTTAATTTTTTCACCTTCTGCGGCAGCGATACTTTCGCTATTTTCTATTTCTTCATCAAGCATAGAGCCGGAAGCTGCCATAACATCGGTCATCATCTGTTGCATTTGCAGGTTGAAGAATAAAATGCACTGATCAAGCGGTAGCGACTTTTTGGCACCGAGTTTATAGGCTTCAACGGTGATGGCACAAAAACGGTTGCGGTAGGCAATCCAGCTGTCAAACATATCGCGTAGGTTACCGTATTGTAGGCTGTCACTGTTATTCCAGTCGTGGAGTTCCGAATTTTCCAAAACATATTGGTAAGAAGTTTTGACGTTTTGCGAGGTGCGGTCCGTTTCTTGCGATAGGCAGGTATCACTATCCTTTTTTTCTTTTATGCAGTTATTATATTTTCTGTCGTGTTCATCAATTAATAAAAAGGCCGAGTTGCTCGGTAGCGGTTTTCCGTCTAAAGCAAACAGTATGTCGTTTAAATATTCTTCGTGCAGAAAAGTTTGATACAAATTGCAGGTTAGTTCTTCGTCCTGAATGGTTGCCATATATTGAGCTGCCACTTTGGAAAGCGAGCAGTAGCGGTTGCGAAAGGCAGTCCAACTGTCGTACATATCGCGTAGCATTTTGCGGTTAGCTTCCGGATTTTGGTTTGCCGCATTTAATTTGCTGTTGACAAAGAGTCCGCGGTAGCCGTTTTTTACCCGATTTAATACACGTTTGTTTTCTTCTTTGATGCAATAATCTCTATCGCCGGATATTTTTTCGCAATGCTCAAATTCCGCGTCATCTTCATAAAAAGGCAATTCTATGTTAGCTTGGGCAGCAGAACACAAAAGGGTAAGCAATACGGTTAAAAACTTTAACATGGTAACCTCACAATAGAAAACACTAACACTATAGCATTATAACGATTAAAAAGTAAAAACAATATTAAGTATTGTTGATAATATTTTCAAAATCAAGTCCCTGACGCAAAATTTTTTGGGCTTCGGTAGTGTAACCGCTATCGTTATGCACGATAAACTGGGGCATAATGCGGCAAGGAGCTTTGGAATCTTTACGGGCGGTTACGATTATGCGCTTTACCGGTTGTGCAGGTTTTGAAATAATCGGGATTATGGTGATTTCGCCGGCTTTACCCTGGAGCGCACAACATATTTCCGGCAGTGCCTCGGTACGGTTAATCAAATAAATATGCCCGAAAGGTTTGGTCATCTTCAAACAAAAATTTAGCCATTGCGTCAGGTTAAAATCCGAGTGATTGTGAGCTGTAGCCTTGCTTTTGTTGGGGGACGGCATATCGTGGTCGCTGTAGGGCGGATTAGTGATGACAACATCAAAAGAGCAGGGCGAAAGTTCGGCTGTTTTTTGCCGAATATCCGCATTAATAAAGCGGAGAAACGTAAAATTATTTTGTGCGGCGCTATAGTTGGAAAGCTCTGCCAGCTCCGTTTGGGTTTCTACGCCGATAATATTTACGTTGTTGTTTTGCAGGCGATGCGCCAAACAAAGCGAAACGGCCCCCGTTCCGGAACCGACGTCTAAAATAGAGGCATTGCGCAAATTACCGCTAACGGCAGCCGAAAGCAAAACGGCGTCCGTAGATGCGCGATACCCGTTTAGGGGCTGAAAAATTTTAATTTTTTTATCCAGCAGATAATCGGCGGAGGCTTCGGTCATATTTATATGTCCTGCTAACAAAAAAACTCAGGAGTAACCCTGAGTTTTAACTTGTTATGCCAAAATTTAGTCGTTGGCATTCGGGCAAGATTTAGCCTGCGTAGCATTGAATTTTACGGCAGTTTCATCTGCTTCGGCATCATTGCAAATTGCACTTTGCGGACATTCGGAAATGCAAACTCCGCAATCAATGCAAGTATCCGGATCAATCACATATTGTGTGTCGCAAACGTGCATTGCGCTTACCGGACAAACACTGGCGCAACAACCGCATTTTACACAAGAAGTACTAATAACTGAAGGCATATCATATCTCCCTAAAAAAATGTTTCCTCAAGTTTAGTTAGCAATTTAATAAATTTAGCGAGAAAATCAAGCATTTTTTTTAAGACGGTGAATTTATTGAAATAGCAAAATAAAATGTTATATGTCTGCGGCTTGTTTTTAGCGCAACAGCGATTATTTTTACGGGGAGGAGAAAAAATATGGCAGAATATAAGACCGATATTTTGATTATCGGTTCCGGACCGGCAGGTTATACAGCCGGCATTTATGCGGCGCGTGCCGGAATAGGGACGATTATTGCCGCCGGACAGCAAAAGGGCGGACAGCTGACAATGTCATCCGAAATAGATAATTTCCCCGGAGTTATAGAAAATGTCAGCGGTTTTGAACTTATGGAAAAAATGCAGCAACAGGCAATAAAAAGCGGAGTTAGAATTATAGATGACGCAATCAGTGAGGTAGATTTTTACGATCATCCGTTTACATGCAGTTCGGTTGGCGGTAATTCGTTTTTATCGCACGCCATTATTGTGGCAACGGGCGCATCCGTAAAGTGGCTGGGGCTACCGAGCGAGCAGAAATATATCGGGCATGGCGTTTCGGCGTGTGCCGCCTGTGACGGCTTTTTTTATCGCGGAAAAGAGGTTGCTTTGGTGGGTGGCGGTAATACGGCGGCAGAAGATGCGCTGTATTTAACAAACTTTGTGGATAAAGTTTATTTGATACATCGGCGACACTCAATGCGGGCGGATAATGTTTTGCAACAACGGGTGTTTAATAACCGTAAAATAGTGATGGTTTGGAACAGTATTGTGGAGGAGGTAAGGGGAAAAGACGAACCTCCCGAGGTTACGGGGATACGCGTTAGAAACGTAAAAACCGATATGATAAAAGAGCTTGACGTGGCAGGTTTGTTTGTGGCTATCGGACATCATCCGAATACAGAGCTGTTCCGTTCATACCTGAATTTGGACGCCGGCGGTTATATCATAACCGGTAATAACGGCTGTTCTACCAATATAAAAGGAGTGTTTGCCGCCGGTGATGTTTGTGATCCGTATTATCGGCAGGCGGTTATTGCTGCCGGTTCCGGTGCCAGAGCGGCATTAGAGGCTATTCGCTTTTTAT
>CAYOYE010000011.1:0-10745 GCA_964408115.1 uncultured Azospirillaceae bacterium | reverse complement strand
ATGGTGGATATGCACCGCTCTATTTTAGAGGGTATGATGGACGGTTTTGCATCAATTATCAACAATAATGTCAATTTGATAATGAAGTTTTTGGCAGCTATAACCATTGTTCTTTCTATCCCGACAATGTTGGCGAGCTTTTGGGGTATGAATGTTGCCGTACCGGCTGCCGGTTTGGAATACGGATTTTGGATAGTTCTTTCTCTTTCCGTTGTGGCAACATTGTTTGTGATTATCTATTTCCGTAAAAAGGGAATGTTCTGATAAAAAGCTGTAGACTAATTTAAATCTTGCTTTGCCAAAAGCGTATTTGTATAGTAGTGTCAATCGCATAAAGATTTAATTACAGGGAGAAAAACGGTGCTTTGGGGCGGAATGGTTATTGTTTTTGCAATTTTGGCAGATCAACTTGCCAAACATTGGATTGCTACCTTGTCCATAGCTAATGCACCTATTGTTTACGGCGATTATTTTAACTTAATACAGGTCTGGAATACCGGCGTTAGCTTTTCTATGTTTAACGGTTATGGTAATATCGGAAAATTTGTGCTTATCGGTGTGGCTTTGACCGTATCGGCATTTTTGTTTAGATGGATGCAAAAAGAAACGGTTAAGGTGAAAATTATGGCGTTGGCGCTGATAATCGGTGGTGCAATCGGTAACGTTATAGACCGTATAAGGTATGGCGCCGTAATGGATTTTTTGGATTTTCATTTAGGCGAATATCATTGGCCGGCATTTAATTTGGCCGATACGTTTATTTGTATTGGTGCGATAGTGCTTATTTTGCCGGAAATTCTGCCGCTAAAATTTTTGAAAGAGGAGTAAGTATGAAAAAAATATATTTGTTGTTTGCTTTGCTTTTAGTTATATCGCTTAGTGCATGCGGGATAACCAAAAAAAGTTTAGGATTTTCAAGACAAGGTCCGGATGAAACAAAAGTGCAGAAAAACGAGCCTCTTGTTTTGCCTCCTGAATATAATGTTCGTCCGCAGCAAACGGCGGAGAACGGTGATAATGATTAATGTAAAAAATGTTTTTTGCGGAGTTTTGATTGGTATGACACTTGTAAGCACCGCCAGAGCCGAACTTTTTAAGGCCGACACGTTCACACTTGATAACGGATTAGAGTGTGTCGTAATTCAAAATCATAAAGCGCCGATTGTAAAACAGATTGTTTTATATAAAGCCGGTGCTATAGATGAAGATTTCGGTAGAGGGGGAAGCGCCCACTTACTGGAACACTTAATGTTTAGAGGAACCAAAAAAGTTAAAGACGGCGTATTAAATTCCATAATGACGGAAAACGGCGTAGAAAGTAATGCGTATACATCTCATAATTTGACGGCATATCACCAATTTGCCGATATAAGCCGTTTAGAAATTCTGATGGCGCTGGAAGCCGATAGAATGGAAAGCCTGAATTTTAGCAGAGAGGCGTTTGCTTCTGAACAAAAAATTGTTTTTCAAGAACGTAAGCAGGTTGTAGAAAATAATCCGAATTCGGTGTTTGGTGAGCGGTTACACCTCTTGTTTTGGGGAAATTCTCCATACGGGCATCCGGTTACCGGTTTGTCGGATGAAATAAAATCTTTAACCTATGAAGACATATATAATTTCTATAACGCGTTTTATGCACCGAATAATGCCATTTTGATTATTGCCGGTGATATAGATACGCCGACAGCTAAAAAACTGGTAGAAAAATATTACGGTAAAATAGCTCCGAAAGAAATTAAACCGCAGAAAGTGGCTGAAATAACCGATAGATTTACCGAAGTGCTGGAGATGACATTACCGGACGTCAGTACCATTAAAATGATAGATGAATATATGTTGCCGAATTATGCTAATGTTCGCGGTAGCGTTTATGATTATCAGGTATTGTCGGAATATTTGTCAGGTGGTAAAACCGGCGCATTGTATCGTGATTTGGTAATTAATCAAAAAGTTGCCGTTAGTGTAAACACCGATTATACTTTTATTACGCGCGGTAACAGTTCGTTTTTGGTTACGGCATTGCCGGCAGAAGGTGTTTCGGTTGAAGAAATGCAGGAGGCGTTGGCAAATTCACTGAAAAAAGCCGTTAAAGAGCTTGATGCGGAAAAATTAGCCAAAGTAAAACGTAAAATGACGGCGGATTTGGTGTTCACCAATGACAATCCGGAAGATGCCGCGTATTGGGTCGGTACAATGATGGCTAACGGATTTACCCTTGAAGATGCGCAAAATTATGAAAAAAATATTTTAGCCGTTAGTGTGGAGGGCGTTAAAAATGCCTATAAAGAAGTGTTTGAAAAGGCTTCGGTAGTTCATGGTATTTTGCTGCCGCCAAAGGAAAATAATAATGATTAGATACCGCAGAAAAAATCGCAAGTCAGGTTATCTGTTTAAGTTATTCATTATAATAATTGTAGGTTTTATTGCGTGGGGAGGTTTGAAAATGCCAAAAGATTCGCACTTTTCTTCAGATATTAACGTTGAAGATATATTAAATAGTTCGGTTTTAAAAGATAAAAAGTTTGCCGCAGATGTTCAGGTTGTGCAATATGAAAAAATGACGGCATATATGATGGAAGAACATTCTAATCCACTGATAAGCATTAGTTTTTCGTTTAGATATGCCGGTGCGGCACATGATGCGGAAAACAAGCATGGCCTTTCGGGAATTACGGCGGCAATGCTTTTGGCAGGGGCCGGAAAATACAGCGAGCAGGAACTGGCGGAACTTTGTGACGAATACGGCATAAAAATAGTATTCAGCACATCTCAGGACGATATTTACGGCTATATGGCTATGCCGACCGAAAATAAAAAAATCGCACTTGATTTATTAAAACAGATTCTGACTGCTCCGCGTTTGGACGAAGATTATTTGCGGTTGGTTAAACAACAGACTCTTACCTCGCTGCATATTCAAAAAGAGCGTCCGGAAGGAATGTTGGCAGATAAATTCAGAGAAGTTATTTTTGCCGAGCATCCGTATGCCAATAATCAGTTGGGTAAGAAAGAAGACATTATAAATATTACGACTGACGATATTCGCGATTTTATACAAAATAAACTGGGACAGTCAAATCTATTGGTTGGTATCGCCGGAGATGTTACCCGTACGGATGTGCAGGAAATTTTGGCTGAGGTATTCGGCAGTTTGCCGGAAGATGCTGAAGTTAGTCGTTTGCCGGATTTTGATTATACTCCGTCCGGAAAGGTTTATAATGTTGAAGGGGAAACTTTCCCTCAGGCAATTACCCGCTTTATAACCGGTGGCACACAAAGAAACAGTCCGGATTTTTATGCCCTATATCTGGCAAACCGGGTTTTGGGCGATGTAGGTTTAAGCTCTCGTCTGATAAAGGCCGTACGCGAAGATAAAGGATTAACATACGGAGTTTATTCGTTTTTGAGTATTGCCGATTCTAAAGCAACGATAGAGGGTAGTTTTTCCGCTACTCCCGAAAATTTTGCCGAAGCCCTTGAAATAGTTAAGGCCGAGTGGTTGCGTATGGGAAAAGACGGTGTGACGGAAGATGAGCTTGCAACGGCTAAAAAATCGCTTATAACGTCATTTAATTTGCGTTTTGCCAACATGGATAATATTTCCGATATGTTAGTATCTATGCAAAAACATTCTTTAGGTATTGATTTTTTGGATAAAAGAAATGATTATATCGCGAATGTGCCGTTGGCAGAGGTAAACGCAGCGGCAAAAAAATACTTTAGTACCGTACCTGATTTTGTTAATATTGGTGTAGTTAATGTGGAGGAAAAATAGATAATGTTTGGTAGTTCTAAAACAAAGGCATGGCGTAAACTGGAAAGTAAATATCGCCGTTTTAAAACGGTTGAAATGAAAGATTTGTTTGCCGAAGATAAAAACAGAGCCGAAAAATATACGCTACGGCTGGAAAATATGTTGGTTGATTATTCTAAAAACAGAATAGACGACGAAGTTATGACCGATTTATTTGATTTAGCTCGTGAGCGCGGTTTACAGGCTAAAATTCAGGAAATGTTCAGCGGTAAAAAAATTAACGCCACCGAAAACAGAGCCGTATTGCATATTGCATTGCGCAATCGTGATAATAAGCCTATTTATGTAGACGGACGGGACGTAATGCCGAAAATTAACGAAGTTTTAGGTAAAATGAAAGATTTTTCGGAGGCCGTTCGTTTGGGCAAATTTACCGGTTATACCGGCAAAAAACTTACGAATATCGTTAATATCGGTATCGGCGGCTCGGATTTAGGACCGTATATGGCAGTAGAAGCTCTGCGTCATTATTGGGCAAAAGATATAAAATGTTACTTTATTTCTAACATTGACGGAACTGCCTGTGCCGAAGTTTTGAATAAAATTGATCCGGAAACGACATTGTTTATTGTGGCGTCAAAAACATTTACGACCATAGAAACTCTGACTAATGCCCAAACCTGTCGCCGCTGGTTGGTTGATGCGCTGGGAGAACACGCCGTATCCAAACATTTCATAGCTTTATCTACCAATAAGGCCGAAGTTGAAAAATTTGGCATTGATACGGAAAATATGTTTGAATTTTGGGATTTTGTCGGCGGACGTTATTCTATGTGGTCGGCAATCGGAATGATAATTGCCATTGCTGTCGGATTTGAAAATTTTGAGCGGATGCTGGAAGGTGCGTATGCAATGGATGAGCATTTTGCTACGGCGGATTTTGAGCATAATATACCGGTAATTTTGGCTTTAATCGGTATTTGGTACAACAATTTTATGGGCATACACCGCTATTGCGTTGTGCCGTATGACCAGTATTTGCAGTTTTTACCGGCATATTTACAGCAATTAGATATGGAAAGTAACGGAAAATCCGTTTCTTTAGATAATAAACCGGTTAAATATGCAACCGGACCGGTATTGTTCGGTGGTGCAGGTACAAACGTACAACACTCGTTTTTCCAACTGTTACATCAGGGAACGGAGATTGTGCCGATAGATTTTATTATACCGGCAATATCGCATAACGAAATCGGGAATCATCAACAAATTTTGATTTCTAATGTTTTGGCGCAAGGGGAGGCCTTGATGCGCGGTAAAACAACGGAAGAAAGCGCGGCAGAATTAGAAAGTGCCGGTCGCAGTAAAGAAGAAATTGAAAAATTAAAGAAGTATAAGAGCTTTAGCGGTAACCGTCCGTCAAACACGATTGTTTTGCGTAAATTAGATCCGTATGCTTTAGGTATGCTGGTTTCTATGTATGAACATAAAGTATTTACGCAGGGCGTAATTTGGAATATTGATTCGTTTGATCAGTTCGGGGTAGAATTAGGTAAAAAACTGGCCTTGAATATTTTACCGGAAATAGAAGGTACAGGTACTTCAAATGCACACGACAGCTCAACCGCATCATTAATTGCACACATCAAAAAAATACGCAAATAGAGGGCGTTATTAATGACAATTCGTGTTTTACCTTCAAATTTAGTAAACCAAATAGCCGCCGGCGAAGTTATTGAACGGCCGGCATCGGTTATTAAAGAATTGGTAGAAAATGCGATAGATGCAGGCGCAAAAAAAATAGAAATTACCTTGTCAGACGGAGGTAAGAGCCTTATTACCGTAAGCGATAACGGTGGCGGAATGTCGGACGAAGAGTTAAATTTGGCTATAGAACGGCATGCCACCTCCAAGTTGCCTGATGATGATTTGTTTAAGATTAAGTATATGGGTTTTCGCGGTGAGGCGCTTCCGTCAATAGCTTCCGTATCCAGAATGACCATTGCGTCACGTTGCAAAGATGCCGAAACCGGGTGGCAGATTAGTGTAAACGGCGGTGAAAAAGGTGAGGTTAAGCCGACTGCCGTTAATTACGGTACGCGGATAGAAGTTCGTGATTTGTTTTATACAACGCCGGCACGCTTAAAATTTATGAAATCCGATACTTCCGAAACGGCGCAATGCGTTGATATGCTTAACCGCATTGCGTTAGCTAATCCGTTTGTGTCGTTCTACCTATATAGTGACGGCAAGAAAAAAACGGCATTAGAGGCAGCGCAAGGCGAATTGTTTGATGGTCGTATGCAACGAATTGCGGCGGTTATGGGGCATGAATTTGAAGAAAATTCCGTACCGATTGAAGCCTCTAACGAGTTTTGTCGGATTAGCGGTTATGTCGGGATTCCAACCTATAACAAGGCAAATTCTCTGTCGGAATTTTTGTTTGTCAATAATCGTCCGGTACGGGATAAGTTGATTTTAGGGGCGATTAAAGGTGCTTATCAGGATATGATTGTATCCGGTCGCTATCCGGCTTGTGTTATATTTATTGAGGTTGACCCGATGTATGTTGATGTGAATGTACATCCGACAAAGGCAGAAGTCCGCTTCTATGATAACGGAGCAATCCGCGGTTTGATTGTAAGTGCTATTCGTGCGGCTTTGGCAAACGGCGGAAAACGGAGTGTTGAAAGCAGTGGCTTGGAACACTTGTTGTCTGACGGGTTGGAAAGCGTCAAGCCTTTTTATGCGGCGGAAAATGCCGAAAGTTATGCCGAAAATCAGGTGTCCGAAGTTTGTGAAAATATCAGTTCTTTCCGCCCGCTGCAAATTCCGCTGGGCGGATATGCAAGACATAGCGGTAGTGCCAAAATTCCGGAACTGGAAAGAGCTTATTCCGTACGGGTAGCCGAAGACAACAGTGTTTATAACAGCGATACAATCGGTGAAATGGGTCTGGCAAAGGCGCAATTCCACAATACCTATATTATTTCGCAAACCGAAGACGGAATAATCATTGTTGATCAGCACGCCGCTCACGAGCGTATTACTATGGAAAGAATGAAAAAGAGTATGACCGAGCGGGAAAAACTGCCGTCACAGTTATTGCTGTTGCCGGAAGTTATTGATTTAAGTCTTTCCGAAAAAGTTGCGTTGCTGGGCTATGCCGAACAGCTGGCACAATTAGGTTTGGTGATTGAAGAATTTGGCGAAACGGCTGTTTTGGTTCGTGAAATACCGGCTCTGTTAGGTGATACGGATGTCAAAAAACTGATTAAAGATTTAGCTGCGGAAATCAACGAATGGGGCAGTGCCTATTCGCTGAACGATAAAATTCACCATATTTGTGCAACGATAGCCTGCCATGGTTCGGTGCGTGCAGGTCGGGTCTTGAACGTTGATGAAATGAACCGACTGTTGCGTGATATGGAAAAAACGGAGCATTCCGGACAATGCAATCATGGTCGCCCGACGTATGTAAAAATAAAGTTGGCAGACATAGAAAAACTGTTTGAAAGAAAGTAAAAAACTTTACCGTCCGTATCTTGAAAGCGGCAAAAACGAATATATTTCCATTCTTGTATAAACAAGGAGGAATACGATATGGATACCATGTTAAAATATCTTTTTTATCTGGCTTTGATTTTTATTGTGTACCTGATTATTGCCGGCTTTTATGAAGGAAAAATCAGCAAAAATTCCACTATCGGCGAAGTAGCGGGAGAGGTTTCGGATAATGCCAAACGCATAATTTCCGAAACGTATGACAAAGCCGAAAGCGAAGTCAATACCGAAACGGAGCGGAAAACGGAACAAAAAAGTCAAAACGGGCAAAAATAATCCGTAAAAAAACTCTTTAACAAGTGGATAAAAATTAAAAAAAACTTTTTATCGCATTAGTATTTTGCTATATTAAGTCAGTTTTTATTGATAAGTTAAAGAGGTATAAAAGTGACTGAAGAAATTGAAACAACTGAAGTTGTAAAAACAGACAACATTGCTCCAACCATGATTTCGGAAGAAATGCGGCGCTCTTATCTTGATTATGCAATGAGCGTAATCGTGGCGCGTGCTTTACCTGATGCACGCGATGGCATGAAACCGGTACATCGCCGTATTATTTACGGTATGTATGAAAACGGTTATGATTATACCAAACCTTATCGTAAATCGGCGCGTATAGTCGGTGATGTTATGGGTAAATATCACCCGCATGGCGATAGCTCTATTTATGAAGCAATGGTTCGTATGGCACAGCCGTTTTCAATGCGTTTGACATTGGTTGACGGGCAGGGTAATTTCGGCTCTATGGACGGTGACGGGGCTGCGGCTATGCGTTATACCGAAGCCAGATTGGCTCGTGTTTCTTCCTGTCTGACCGATAATCTTGATGAAGATACCGTTGATTTTATGCCTAACTATGATGAATCGTTACAAGAACCGACCGTTTTGCCGGCTCGCTTTCCGAATCTGCTGGTCAACGGTGGTAACGGTATTGCCGTTGGTATGGCAACCAACATTCCGCCGCACAATTTAGGCGAAGTTATTGATGCCTGCTGTGCATACATTGATAATCCGGAAATCAGTATTGAAGATTTGGTCCGCATTGTACCGGGGCCTGATTTCCCGACAGGCGGTTTGATTTTAGGCTATGGCGGGGCTAAACAGGCTTATTTGACAGGGCGCGGTTCTATAATGATGCGGGCAAAATGCACAATAGAAGAAATCCGCAAAGATAAAGACGCCATTATTGTACACGAAGTGCCGTATCAGGTAAATAAAGCGGCTCTGGTGTCGCATATTGCCGAATTGGTTAAGGATAAACGAATTGAGGGAATTTCCGATATTCGTGATGAATCCGATCGTCAGGGTGTGCGTATCGTAATTGAAATCAAACGTGATTTTCAGGCTGATGTTGTGTTAAATCAACTGTATAAATTTACGTCTTTACAGACCAGTTTCGGTATGAATATGCTGGCTATTAATGCCGGTCGCCCAATGATGATGAACTTAAAAGACATTATTTCTACGTTTATTGAGTTTAGAGAAGACGTTATTCGCCGGCGGACGATTTTCCGCCTGAATAAAGCCCGTAATCGTGCGCATGTTTTGGTGGGTTTGGCTATTGCCGTAGAAAATCTTGATCCGGTAATTGAACTTATTAAAAGCGCACCGACCCCACAAGATGCTAAAGACAGACTTGTAGCTACCGAATGGCAGGCCGGTACGATTGAAGACTGGGTAAAACTGATTGATGAGCCGGATAGAAAAGTAGTAAACGGAATTTACCGCTTATCCGATGATCAGGCAAAAGCTATTTTGGATTTGAAATTGCAAAGACTCACCGGTTTGGAACGAGATAAAATTCATGATGAATTAGTTGATTTGGGTGATGCCATTAAGGAATATCTTTCTATTTTGGCCAGTCGGGAAAAACTTTACGGCATTATGCGTGATGAACTGGTTGCCGTTAAAGATGAATACGCAACTCCGCGTCTGACAAAAATTGAAGATATTGAATACAATCAGGATATAGAATCTTTGATTCAGCGTGAAGAAATGGTTGTTACGGTTACGGAAGCTGGTTATATCAAGCGTGTGCCGCTAAATACCTACAAGGCGCAAAAACGCGGCGGTAAAGGTAAATCCGGTATGACAACCAAAGAAGAAGATTTTGTTACCCGTTTGTTTGTTGCCAGCACGCATACACCGGTATTGTTCTTCTCTAACAAAGGTATTGTTTATAAACTCAAAGTTTATAAGTTACCGCTAGGGTCTCCGACTTCTAAAGGAAAACCGTTTATAAATCTGTTGCCGTTAGATGCCGGTGAAAACATTACCGCCATTATGAAGTTGCCGGAAAACGAAGCCGATTGTCAGAATATGTCAATTACGTTTGCTACGGCCAAAGGCAATATTCGGCGTAACAGTTTGATGGATTTCGTAAATGTTCAGGCTAACGGTAAGATAGCAATGAAACTTGATGACGGCGATAAGCTGATTAATGTTGCTTTATGTGATGAAAGTAATGATATTATGCTGGCTGCCAAGAGCGGTAAATGTATTCGTTTTCCGGTTGCCGATTTGCGTGTATTTGTCGGCAGAAATTCTACCGGTGTTCGCGGTATTAAACTTGCGGATAAAGATGAAGTTATTTCAATGTCTGTTTTGAAACATACAGATGCAACGGTTGAAGAAAGAGATGAATATCTGAAAGTTTCTGCAGCCGTTAAGCGTATGGAAGCCGAAGCCGGTGCAGACGTATGTATTTCGCCGGAGCAGACCGGTGCTTTACAGTTGCTTGATACGGAAAAGTACAATGCAATGAAAGAGGCCGAGGAGTTTATCTTGACCGTTACGGTTACGGGCTACGGTAAACGTTCGTCAGCTTATGAATATCGGGTAACGGGGCGTGGCGGACAAGGTATTGCCAATATGGAAGTATCTCCGCGTAATAAAGAAGTCGTAAGCTCATTCCCGATTGAAGCCGGTAAGGAAATTATGATGGTAACCGATGGCGGTAAACTTATTCGTATGCCGGTAGATGATATTCGGATTGCCGGTCGTAAGACGCAAGGTGTTATCCTGTTTAGAACGGCGGAAGATGAAAGAGTCGTTTCAGTAACGTGGCTTGATGCCGATGCTGATGCTGATGAAGAAATTGAGGCAGAAGGTAACGGTGATGAAAGTGTTACGGATATTGATGAAAATGACATTTTATCGGTGTCCGAACCGCGAACCGATGATAGTGATGAATAAATCATTGTATTAAGAAAAAGCCCGATATTTTACAGTCGGGCTTTTAGTTTTGGTGAGGTATAAAAATTATGGTTAAATATGGACAACTGATTATCGGCGTTTTAATTTTGGTGGTTTATACCGAACTTTCGGCGCAAGCAAAAGGCAACCTTTTCAGTCAGTCATTTTACGAAGTTAAACGGATTTTGGCAGATGAAGTTTTTTATGATAATCGGAAAACAATTTATTGTAA